>JBBSMF010000204.1:0-3888 GCA_038233295.1 Candidatus Limnocylindrales bacterium
CTGACCCAGCTGTTCGACGCCTGGCCGCTCCATGGCGGGGCGCTGCGGCGCGTCGCTCGAACGGACACGCTGCGTCTGATCGGCGCCGATGAGCTGGTGGCCATGGCCTCCGCTGCCGGACTGGCCGTCGAGCGACTGGCGGGGGACCATCAGATGGGCGACTTTGGTCCGGGAGCGGAGCGGACGGTGCTCGTGGCCGGGTTGGTATAGTCGCGACGTGGGCGCTCCCTCGTCGCAGATACGCCTCTTGCTGGTCGAGGATGTGGCGCAGGTGGCACAGTACATCCGCAACCTGCTGAACGCCCAGGACCAGGTCAAGCTTCTTGACGTCCTGACCGACGGTCGCAAGGTGCTCGATCAGATCAGCGAGCTGCGCCCGGATGTCCTCATGGTCGACGCTCTGCTCCAGGGCAAGCTCAACGGTCTGGAGGTCGCCGAGCGCGTCCGTCAGGCGGGCCTGGACATCCCCATCATCACGCTGACCGTGCCTCAGAAGCCGGTCAAGGCGGGTCCGGGAATGGGCATCGTGAAGGTGCTGGCCATGCCCTTCTCCGGCTTTGATTTCATGAATGTGCTGACCGCCGCGCACGCCGAGCACCGCGCGCTGGCGCCGGAGGCGCTCTCCCGTGTCTACAGCGTGTTCGCGGCCAAGGGTGGGGTGGGCAAGACCACCATCGCATTCAACCTGGCAGTGGCCGCTCGACAGCAGGGCTACACGGTGGCCCTGGTCGACGGCAGCCTCCAGTTCGCCGACGTGCGGGCACTGCTCCAGGTGGCCGACGGCGCCCCGTCGTTGTTGCAGCTGCCCACCGACCGCATCACGGAGACGGACCTTCAGGACGTGATGTGGCGGGATCCCTCCGGCATCGACATCCTGCTGGCGCCGCCGCGGGTGGAGATGGCCGAGATGGTCACGGCGCGTGACCTGGAGAAGGCGCTGTCCCTCCTGCGGCGTCTCTACAACGTGGTCATCATCGACACCCCGACGCACATCAACGACACGGTGCTCACCTTCTTCGACGCCAGCGACGGCGTCATCGAGATCGTGACCTATGACGCCACGACCCTGCGCAACTCGCGCATCATGTCGGAGACCTTCGCGGCCATCGGTTATGCCCGCGAGCGGATCCACTACCTGGTGAATCGGTCCGACGCCGCCGGCGGCATCGACCCTCGTACGCTGAGCGAGCAGCTGGGCGCGGAGCCGGAGTTCCATCTGGTGAGCGACGGGCGGCTGGTGGTCGATGCCAATAACCAGGGCGTCCCCTTCGTCCTGGTCGAGCCGGAGGCACCGATCAGCAAGGAGATGACACGGATAGCTACCAGTCTGCTGAAATCTCGAGTGCCGGCCGGGGCGGTCACGCGCTGAGCGCGATGTCCGACGAGCGGCCCATCGGCTTCTTCGATTCCGGTGTGGGCGGGTTGACTGTCCTGCGCGAGGTCCTGCGCAGGCTTCCGGCCGAATCGACCATCTACCTCGGGGATAATGCGCGGGCACCCTACGGACCCCGCTCGGATGAGGAGGTCAGGCGCTTCAGCTCGGAGTGCCTAGACGAGCTGGCCGTGAGGGACGTCAAGGCCATCGTGGTGGCCTGCAACACCGCCAGCGCCATCGCCTTGACCGAGTTGCGACAGCGCTATGACGTGCCCATCCTGGGCGTGGTCCGGCCGGGTGCCTCAGCGGCCGTGCTCTCGACCCGCAGCCGGCATGTCGGTGTCATCGCCACGGCTGCCACGGTCCGCTCGCGCGCCTACTTCGGGGCCATCAAGGATGAGGATCCCTTCGTGGAGGTCTACGAGCACGCCACGCCCGAGCTGGTGCCCATGGTGGAGGCCGGCGTCCTGGGTGGAGCGGAGGCAGAGGACGTGGTGCGCCGCTCGCTGGCGCCGTTGCTGCAACCCCGTCACGATGTGGAGGATGCGGTCTTTCCCAGGCCGCCCGGCGCGGGCATCGACACGCTCCTGCTGGGCTGCACCCACTACCCATTGCTGGCTCCCTTGATCTCAGGGGTGGCAGGCCCCGGCGTCGCCGTCATCGATTCCGCCTCCGCTACGGCAAGTGCGCTCGCTTCCTTGTTGGAGGTGAACGGTCTGGGTGCGCGGCGCGATGCTCCGCCCCGGCACGTCCAGTTCACCACCGGTGACGTGGCCGTCTTTCGGCGCACCACGGAGCGGCTCTTCGGGTCTCTCTTCCCCGCCGTGGAGCCGGTGGCGCTGGTCGGGGTCGCATGACGGGACGGTTCTCCGCGGTGGCGCGCGAGACAAGAGGAGCGGGCCTTTCGGGACGAGCCGCCCGTATGGGCATGGCCCTGGGTGCCGGCATCGCAGCCTCCTACTTCGCGCGCCGCGCGCGCCGCATCAGCGAGGAAGGCCTGGTCGACTGGGCTGGCGTCGAACGCATCGCGACCTCGCGACTGCGCCGCCTCCCCGGCACGCTCACGACCAGCGAGCTGCGGGTCAGCGAGCGGTCCTATGCCGATGCCATGGCGCGCATCGTGCCGGTCCTCGAGGCGCGCCTGGGACGGGAGCTGCCGGGCGTGGTCGATCGACATGCCGTGGTGGACCGGGCGGGGTGGGCGCGCGCCAACCTGGTGACATTCCGCGTGCTGATCGAACGGATGGAGCGCCATCTGGAGGTGCCCGGCGGGTCGGGGACCATCGGTTCGGGCGTGGCAGCCGTGGCCAATCGTTTCCTGACCACCCAGCAGATCGGCTTCCTCCTGGGTTACCTGGGTGGCCGTGTGCTGGGCCAGTACGACGTCGCCCTGCTCTCCGCGGAGCAGGCCCCCGGGCGTCTCCTCTACGTCGAGGAGAACGTGCGGGCCACGGCTAGCCAGCTGGGCATCCCGCTCGACGACTTCCGCCTGTGGATCGCGCTGCACGAGACCACTCATGCCTTCGAGATGGAGGCACACCCTTGGCTGCGGCCCTACTTGAAGGAGCGCCTGGAGCGCCAGCTGACGCTGTTCCTCGACGACGCCAAGGATGTCCAGCGCCACGGCCTGGGATCTCTCGTCCGACGTTGGCGCTCGGCCGCCGCGGAGGGCGGACTCAGCGGACTGCTCTCGCCCGAGCAGCGTGGTCTGCTGCGCGAGACGCAGCTCGTGATGAGCCTGATGGAAGGCTTCAGCGACTGGGTGATGGATGACGTGGGCGCCTCCATGATCAGCGACGTGCCCGGTATCCGGGCCCGCTTCGACGCTCGCCGAGCGCAGCGCCGGCGCGGACTGGACAAGGTCATCGCTCGGCTCACCGGCCTGGACATGAAGATGGAGCAATACCGGCGAGGGGAACGCTTCGTGTCCGGCGTGGCACGGGCCGGCGGTGAGGCGGCCATCCGCCGGCTGTGGGATGGCCCGCATGCCCTGCCCACGGACCGCGAGTTCGATGATCCGCCGGCCTGGGTGCGGCGCATGCTGCCGGACGCGGCCGTCGGCTTCAGCCAGGGATGACGAGCCAGGACGGTCGGGCGGGTCCCGGTTCCGGCCCCGGTGGTGTCCCGGCGGCCATCGCCCTCTCGCCCATCCTCTCGGCGCGCTACCGTCAGGTCGACCTGCAACGGATCGCCGAAGCCGCCCCCGGTGCGCGTCTCGTGAGCGTCTCGCTGGAGGGACTGGCCGACGGCCCGGTGGAGGACGTCGAGGTCCTGCTGCGTGGCCCGTTGCCTGCCGGCGTCTTCGATCGGCTCATCACGCGTTGCCCCCGCCTCGCCTGGGTCCACTCGGCGACGGCGGGCGTGGAACGCGTGCTGACCCCAGCGGCGGCCGCCAGGGGTCTGGTCATCAGCAACGCACGCGGCGTCTTCAGCGCGCCCATCGCGGAGTACGTGTTGATGATGATCCTGGCTGTGAGCCGGCGGCTGCCGCAACTGTTGGAGCTCCAGCGGGA
>JBBSMF010000205.1:0-3887 GCA_038233295.1 Candidatus Limnocylindrales bacterium
ACGCCGAAGCCGTCGTCGCCCAGCAGGTCGTTGCCGATACCGGCCACCAGGATCCGGGCGCTCATCCGGCCAGCACCTCCTGGGTGCCCAGTGCGATGCGCACCTCGCCGGCCTGGACGGCGACCGGGAACACGGCAAGCCGGCCTTCCCCGTCTGTCCGCCGCCCGGTGCGTCCGTCATACCGGCAACCGTGCCAGGGACAGACGATCTCTACGCCCTCGACCACGCTCAGTTGCAGCGTCAGCATGCTCTCCGGCGGACAGCCGTCCGCGTAGGCGTAGAACTCCCCGCTGAGGCGGATCAGGAGCAGCGCGGTGCCCTCCGGTCGAACCGTTCGCAAGTGGCCTTCGCGCAGCTCCTCGACCTGAGCGACCGTGACCCAGCGTGGCCCGCGGAGGGGCCGTCTGTCTCCCGCGGCGGCAACCGAGGCCGCTCGATCCGTCGGCTCCGGCCGAGCTGGCGCTGCGAGCTCCGGCTCCGGCACGTGGCCCACAACGAGCAGGGCGGGGTCCCCGACTGGCATGGCGGCGTCCACCCGAGCGTCGACCTGCACCGCCACGTCTTGGCTCTCTCCCTCCGGGGGCAGAAGGTCGTAGAGCTCGAGCAGCGAGCGGACCACCGGATCGCGCGTCAGGCCGCCGAGGGCGCTCGGACCAGCCAGGCCCTCTACGACCGCCAGCATGCGGCCGAGGGCGTCGCGGTGGAGCGTGTCGATGGCCTCCAGCAGGCCGAACATGGCCTCGCGGATCGCGTCATCCGGCAGCTCGTCAAGTAGATCCAGGCCGGTGGTGACCCGTTGCCGCACCGTCTCGAACTCCGGCGGCAGCTCGCCCGCGCTGAATGGCGCAGCGGCGGCCGTGTCCGGTCGCCCCGCGGCGGTCAGCATCGGCAGCGGCTTCCTCACCACGACCCGAGGCCCTCCGGGACGCGAGTCGTGGCGCAGTGCGTGCAGCCGTCCCGGGCGATGCCCTCGCAGTGGGGGCAATCCGGTGGGCACTCGCCGTGGGCCGTGAGCTGGAGGCCGGCGAACTCGTCAGCGAACCGACGGCCACCCTCCTGCTGGCCGCTGGCGCTCAGGCGATATCGCTCGCCGACCGGCTCCAGATGACCGTCCCTGACCAGAACGGCAAGCTGGTCCGCGATGAGCGCCACGTCCGCGGAGATGAGCCGCGACAACGCTGCGGCGTCCGTATCCTCGCCGAAGCCCTCGCCGCGCATCCAGAACATGGCCTGCAGGATGTCGTCGCGGCAGCGCAGCGCGGCCAGCGGGTCGCCCGCCGGCACGTGTCCCGTAGAGGGGGCTTCGAGGGGCTGGGTCGTCACGCCGGCGCTGACCCATCCGGCCCGGAAAGCTCGCGGCGGAGGTCACGAACCAGCTCTCCGAGCCGGCCAGCCACCAGGTCGCTCGGGTCGGTACCCCACTCCAGATCCACCGGCTCCAGCTCGATGACCGACGTCTGTGCCGGAAGCGCCCCGAAGTAGTCCGCGATGATGAGCAGGTTCTCCAGGCCGATGACGCCCGTGACCGCCTCGTTCACCCGACCCTGTATCTCGTCGGCGCTCAGTCGCGGCGGCTCCCATTCGTACCGGGTCAACGTGCCCGGCGCGCGACCTCGCTCGACCGCGCCGATCATGATCGCCCGCTGGAATCGTCCCGGCTCATCCTGGAGCCACTGGACCACGGCCACCGGACCGTAGCTCAGGTCCTGGATCTCCACCTGGTCGGGCCAGGCCTCGCCGCGCAGGCGCTCCACCAGCAGCGGCCCGAACGACATGTCGCGCAGGAGCGAGTACCCCACGCCACCCACCAGGATCACCCGCTCAGACCCCGCAGGCGCAGGTGTTGACCTCGCGTGTGATGACGCCCTGATCGGTATGGATATGGGTCGTACAGGGCATGCAGGGGTCGAAGGAGCGGATGGCGCGCAGCACATCGATGCCCACGAACTTGCCCTCCCCGGACTGCTCCAGGATGGGCGTGTTCATGACGGCTTCCTCGTACTTGCCCGGCGTCCCCCAGGGATCGCGTGGCGAGGCGTTGATGGTGGACGGCGTGATGATCTGGTAGTTGGTCACCACGCCATCGTCAAGCACCAGGTGATGTGACAGATAACCTCGGCCGGCACCCCAGAACCCGACGCCCAGCCGGGTGCCCTTCTTGGGGATCTCGAACTTGGTGCTGACGGCTGTCTTGCCGGCCTTCATGTACTCCATGCCCTGGCGCCATAGATTAAGGCCCACCAGTGCGGTGTAGGCCACGCTGTAGGCGCGGCCGCGGTTGCGCTCCAGGGCGTTCCACACGTCCGGGACATGCCACTCGAGCTCCTTCTCCGGGAGCTTTCCGGCTGGCATCAGCAGCTTCAGACTGTGGCCAGTGGGGAAGATGTACGGGTTCTCGGGCAGCTTCTGGGCCACGGCCGTGTTCCAGATGCGACCGGTCACTTCCCCATCCATGGCCTGCCGATCCCAGCGGGGAGACGTAGCCCAGGTGTACTTCTCACGCCAGTTGGGCGCCTGCGGCCGTGGCTTCGTCTCCTTGTTCCAGGGATGGTGGGGACTCAGCGGATTGCCGGCAGGGTCGGTGGCGAAGCGCTGACCCTCCCAGCCCTCATAGAAGGAATGGTCGATGAACTCCTCTAGGCCGACGTTAAGGTGTTGCAGATTGGTGGTGACCTGCTTGCCGTCGACGATGACGCCGGGAGTCGCCCAGCGCCGCTCACCCCACTCATTGCAGTTCTCGTAGGTGGCGTCGTACGCCTCCGGGTCATCCCACTGGCCGCAGTCGATGAGGTTGGCGCTGGTACGGCCGACATCCTTGTAGCGTGGATCGGCGTCGTAGAAGAAGGCCACGATGTCGTCATAGATGCCCACGACGCGCTTGGAATAGTCAAAGAACTGCTGGAGGCGGAGGTAGATCTCGCTGAAGGTCGACAGGTTCACGGTGGCGCTGATGCCACCGGGGACCACCGTCTGAGGGTGCGGGTACTTGCCTCCGATGAGGACGTAGGCCTCGCGCGCCACCCGGGTCATGTGCAGCGCCTCGAGGTAGAGCGAGCCGGTCAGCGGGTTCATGTCGCGCATGATGTCGGCCACGGTGCTGTATCCATGCGTCTCGGCGTTGGGGGCCAGCGTGCGCTCCGCCCGGGCCAGCAGCTCCGGGTTGGTCTGACGGACGATCGACTCGGAATAGTCGGGGCCGGCCAGCAGGAACAGGTGCAAGGGGTTGTCGTAGAGGTACTCCAGGGCCAGGAGCATGTTGCGCAGCACGATCCCCAGCGGCGGGGGCCGCACGCCGATGGCCATCTCCGTGGCCAGCGCCGAGCACGTCGCGTGCACGCCGCCGCACACGCCGCAGGCGCGGCTCGTGATGTAGATGGCGTCGCGCGGATCGCGCCCCATCATGATGATCTCGTAGCCCCGGAAGAGCGTGGCTACGGAGCGGCCCTCGATGACCTTCTTCTGCTGAAGATCCACCACCGTGTGGAAGGCGAGCGCACCAGCCACCCGCGTGACAGGGTCGAAGTTCTTCTCCTTGATGTGCCCGTTGCGCGCCAGGAGATCCTCGATCTGGTCGCGGCTCAGCGTCTCCGGACCGGCCGAGGTCTGGGGCGCCGTGCTCACGCCATACGGGTCGGGCACGTCCTTGAGCGTGGCCCGCCCTTGGGCGTCGAAGACCACGGGGAGATTCTTGAAACACATCGGTCGTATCGCCTCGTCTAGCCGCGGTCGAGGACGCGGCGCACGCCGGCGAGATGGCCATCGGTGGCGGCCAGGTCGTCGCGCAGGGTCCCGAGTGCCCCGTTGATCGTGGTGAGGTGCTCGGGCAACGGCCGAGCGTGGCCCTGGATGGCCTGAAGGCCCCCGACCAGCGCGGCCAGGTTGCGGTC
>JBBSMF010000206.1:0-3883 GCA_038233295.1 Candidatus Limnocylindrales bacterium
CCCGACGATACCTGTCAACGGGCGTCGCGCGCGTGCCATAGAGTCGCGTGGTGTCCCTCTCTGACCCAGTCGCTGCCACGACCCATGCTTCGGTCACGACTGGCGAGGTCAGGCCGGTCCGTGAGGTCAGCGCCGATTCTGCTCGGCGCTTCTTCGTAGCCCGACACTTGCTGGCGCCTCCGCGATCAGAGGCGCCTGGCCCCGATGGCGTCCGTGCCGTCTTCCGGCGATTGGGCTCGATCCAGTTCGATCCGCTCGGCGTGGCGGGCCGCAACCACGACCTGGTCCTCCACGCCCGGGTGCGGGACTACGAACCGGCCTGGACCGATGAGCTGCTGTACGTCCGACGCGAGCTGTTCGAGCTCTACAACAAGGGTCTCAGCCTGCTGCCCGCCAGCGAGTTGCCATGGTTCCGCGTCGCCTGGCATCGCGCCGCGGCGGTGCACGGCCCCGGGATATTCCAGCGACAGCCAGAGGTGGTGTCACACGTCATGGAGCGGATCCGCGCTGAGGGACCGCTCAGCTCGCTGGACTTCGAGCGCCAGCCGGCCATCCAGTGGCACTGGGGCGCGACCAGCGCCGTTCGCGTGGTGCTCGAGGCACTGGCTGAAGCAGGGGTCCTGGGCCTGGCTCGCCGTGCCGGGAACCGCCGCTACTACGACCTCGTGGAGCGGCTTTTCCCCGCCGAGCTGCTCGCCCAGAGTCAGACGCCGCGCGACCAGTACCGCCACAAGCTCCTCTCGCGCCACCGCGGACACGGGCTGCTGGGCACGTCCGGGCAGGCGGAGCTGTGGCTGGGCACGGGGCCAGCCAGACCCGACCCCAGGGAACCGGGGAGGCCCACGCGTACCGAGCTGCACGCGGAACTGGTCGAAGGCGGAGAGCTGGTGCCAGTGTCCATCGAGGGCGTGCGCGGCCTGCGCCACGTGTTGGCCTCCGAACTTCCCCTCCTGGAGGCGGCGGACGTCTCCCCGGCATCGCCTTCATCCCCCGCGGTCACGTTCCTCGCTCCCCTCGACCCATTCGTCTGGGACCGCGGCTTCCTGCGCTCGCTCTTCGGCTTCGACTACGTCTGGGAGGTCTACGTCCCCGAGGCCAAGCGACGCTGGGGCTACTACGTGCTGCCCATCCTCTTCGGTGACCGGCTGGTGGGGCGATTCGAGCCCCGGATCGACCGCGCAAGCCGAACCGTGCGCATCCTGGGCGCTTGGTGGGAGCCTGGCTTCGAACCGCGCACGGCGCAAGGATTCGTGGATGCCATGCGCGACGCGCTCGCGGCGTATCTTCGCTTCGGCGGGGCCACGCGCGTGGACTGGGCGCCGTCACTGGCCCGCGAGCGCCGCCTCTTCGGCTCCGCGCCCGGAGGCCGTCGCGCAGCGCTGAGAGCCTGGTCTATTTCAGCAGCAGGTGGCCCAGGCGGCGGCTGACGATGGCCAGGCCGATGAAGCCGAGCACCAGCAGGTAGGCCACGTCTACCAGGAGCATCGGCTCGATGGCGCCCGTTGTCAGGCCGCGGATCAGGTGCACGCCGCGATACAGCGGTGTCACTTCCACCAGCAGGCGGATGGGCTCGGGATAGGCCGTGATGGGGAAGAACGTGGCGCTGAACAGGAACAGTGGCAGTGTCACCACGAAGATGAGGTCGAAGTCCTGCCACTTGCGGATGAAGGTCGTGCAGGAGGTACCCACCGCAGCCGCGGCGAAGCCGATCAGCATCGCCGCGGGCACAGCCAGGATGGCCCAGGGCGACAACGCCAGACCGAGCACGAAGATGACCACGATGAAGCCGATGGCATAGAGCGTGCCGCGGATCAGCGCCCAGATGACCTCGCCCACCGCGATGTCGCCCACGCCCAGCGGCGTGGTAAGGATGGCGTCGTACGTCTTGGCGTACTTGAGCTTGAAGAACATGTTGAAGGTGCTGTCGTAGATGGCGCCGTTCATGGCCGCCGTGGCCAGCAGTGCCGGGGCCACGAACGCGGCATAGGACATTCCCTCGACTTTACCGATGAGCGCGCCCAGGCCGAAGCCGATCCCGAAGAGGTAGAAGAGCGGCTCGAAGAAGCCCGAGAAGATCACCAGCCAACCGCGGCGATAGACCCACAGGTTGCGCTCCACGAGGCGACCCGCGCGGCGGCTCCCGAACGGGATCAACGGGAGGACGCGCAAGAGTGCCGTCATGGTCAGCGCACCAGCCGGCGGCGGAAGGTCACGAACGAGGCGAACACCCCTGCCACGATGAAGCCCAGCAGCACGCCGAGGTGGATGAGTGTGGTCGTGGCTTCCAAGGTGCCCAGCGCCGCGCCCCGGGTGAGTGCCACGCCGTGGAAGAGCGGCGTGACCCAGGCGATGGGCTGGAGGAAGGACGGCAGCTGCTCGATGGGGAAGAACGTTCCGCTGAAGATGAAGAGCGGCGTGATGCCGAAACGGAAGATGGCGTTGAAGACCGTGTCGTTCTTCTGTGTCGCCGCGAAGGCCTGGATGGGCGCCGCGAAGGCCAGTCCGGTGAGGACGGCGAAGGGCAGCGCCAGGAGGGCACTCGGGAACGTCGCGGCGCCGAACAGGAACGTGACCAGCAGGAACACGCTACATACCAGGGTCAGGCGGGTGGCCGCCCAGGCCAGCTGCCCGAAGACCACGTTGCGCGGCTCGATGGGCGTGGTGACCATGGCGTCGAACGTCTTCATCCAGACCATGCCGGCCATGATCGGGTAGGTCGACTCGAAGGCCGCCGTCTGCATCGCCGTGGCGGCCAGAAGGCCCGGCGCCAGAAAGACGAGATAGCCGATGCCCTGCACGCCCTCCGGGTTGTTGGCGTCGACCAGCGTGCCCAAGCCAAGGCCCATGGCCGCCAGGAAGAGCACGGGCGATAGGAAGCTGGTGAAGAGCGAACCACGATAGGTCCGGCGATACACCAGCAGGTGATGCTCGAAGACCCGCAAGGCGGGCGAGCGCGTAGGGCGCGTCCGCGCGGTCGTCGCCGTCATTCGATAAGGGTGCGGCCGGTGAGCCGCAAAAAGACGTCCTCCAGCGTGCTGCGCCGCACGAGGACGCTCTCCGGTGTCAGGCCGCGCTCGTGGACGGCGACCACCGTGGCATCGCCATCGGCCGTGTAGAGGAGCATGCGGTCCGGCAGCTGCTCGATGCGGTCAGCCAGACCGTCCAACTGTCCATCGAGCTTCTCCTGGACGCCGACCGGGAAGCGCAGCTCGAGCACCTCCTTCGTGGCGTGCTGCTGAATCAGCTCGCGCGGCGAACCCGCGGCCACGATCTTGGCCTTGTCCATGACCACCAGCCGGTCGCAGAGCTGCTCGGCCTCATCCATGTAGTGGGTGGTCAGGACGAGCGTCACGCCGCGCTGCTTGAGGCGGTAGAGGCGGTCCCAGAGCAGGTGACGGGCCTGCGGGTCGAGTCCGGTGGTCGGTTCGTCGAGCAGGAGGAGGTCGGGCTCATTGATGAGGCCGCGCGCGATCGTCAGGCGGCGCTTCATGCCTCCGGAGAGCGGCTCCACCTCGGCCTTGGCTCGATCCTGGAGCTGCACGAACTCCAGCAGCTCCGTGGTGCGCTCCTTGGCCACCTTGTAGGAGAGATCGAAGTAGCGGGCGTAGATCCAGAGGTTCTCCTGGACGGTCAGCTCCGTGTCCAGTGTGTCCTGCTGCGGGATGACCCCGAGGCGCGCCCGGATGGCCGGTCCATCGTTGTTCGGATCCATGCCCAGGACGTCCAGCGTGCCGCTGGTCCTGGGCGAGACGCAGCCGATCATGCGCATCGTGGAGGTCTTGCCCGCGCCGTTCGGGCCCAGGAAGCCGAAAGCCTCGCCGGGCGCGACATCGAAGTCGATGCCGTCCACGGCCGTGAAGTCGCCGAAGCGCTTGGTCAGGCC
>JBBSMF010000207.1:0-3857 GCA_038233295.1 Candidatus Limnocylindrales bacterium
CCTGCGCCACGTCCAGCGGACGCGGGTGCTCGGCCATGTGGTGGACCTGGGCGCGCGTGATCCGGAGTACGACTTCGGGATCATCCGGGAGGAGTTGCGACTGCACGACCCCCTCCTCCTGGAGAAGCCGACGCTTGTCATCGCCAACAAGCTGGACCTGCCGGGCGCGGACGAGCGGCTGGCCGGCTTCCGGGCTGCCCGTGACGCGGACGGCCTGGAGACCGTGGCCGTCTCGGCACGCGACGGGATCGGCCTCGATCGACTCATCGAGGCCCTCGGCCGGTTGCTGCCCGACGCGGCCACGCTGGCTCGTCCGGGTGAGCCCGCGGGCGTCGTGGTGCATCGTTTCGAGGCGACCGATGAAGGCTTCGCCGTGGAAAGGGCTGCTGACGGCTTCCGTGTTCGGGGCCGGCGTATCGAGCGCCTCGCCGCACAGACCGACTTCGCCCGCGAGGAGTCGGCCGAGCGCTTCCAGCGGGACCTGGCGCGCATGGGCGTGGAGAAGGAGCTCGTGCGCGCCGGTGTGGAGCCGGGAGACACGGTCCGCATCGGGACCGCCGAACTAGAGTGGGACGGCCTCCCGTGGGGTTGACGCGTCGATGAGCCGGGCGTGACGCTGGAAGCGGCCCCAGCGCTCGGGCGGGGGATCTGGGGCATCCTGGGCGGCACGTTCGATCCGATCCACCTGGCACACCTGGCGATCGCGGAACAGACACGCGATGCGCTCGGGCTGAGCGGCGTCCTGTTCCTTCCCGCCGGCGAGCCACCGCACAAGCGGCACCGGGCCATCACAGCTTCAAGGCACCGCCTGGCGATGGTCGAGGCCGCCATCGGGGACAACCCGACCTTCCATCTCAGCCGCATGGAGGTGGATCGAGACGGACCCAGTTTCACCGTGGATACCCTGGAGTCACTCCAGGCGGACGTCCCCGATGCTGCTCGACGTCTGATCTGGATCCTATCCGTGGAGGCCTTGCGGGGATTCGTGACCTGGCGCCGGCCGGACCGCATCTTGGAGCTGTGTCGCCTGGCCGTGGTGCCGCGCCTCGGCTACCGCACCCCGGGTCGCAGCTGGCTGGCCGAGCATCTCCCAGACCAGGAAGACCGGATCATCTTCCTCGACGGGCCGGAGCTGGGCGACTCGGCCTCACGGATCCGCCAGCTGGTGGGGGAGGGGCGGTCGATCCGATATCTCGTACCGGATGCGGTCGCACGCTACATCAACGACCATCAACTGTACCCGCCGGAGCTGTGGGCGAAGAACCGAGGAGGCACGTGACCGACGAACCGACCGCCAAGGCCACCGCCACGGCAGCACCGACATCAGCCGACCGCACGCCGGGCCTCCCCGCCCGCGACCGGCGGGCGCCTGAGCGGGCAGACGAGGACCAGGAGCCCAGCGAGAAGGAAGGCAAGCAGGCGAGGGAGGCGCTGGAGCTGGCGCATCGCATCGTGGAGCTGGCCGCCGACCGCAAGGCCGCCGACATCGTCCTGCTGTCGGTGGCCGAGATGACCACGCTGACCGACTACTTCGTGATCTGCTCCGGAGGCTCGGATCGTCAGCTGGGCGCCATCGCCGACGGTATCGTAGAGGGCACGAAGGCGGAAGGACAGCGGCCCATCGGGCGCGAGGGTGCCGCCAACGCTCACTGGCTGTTGATCGACTATGGCGCCGTCATCGTTCACGTGATGGCCTGGCCGGAGCGTGACTTCTACGCCCTGGAAAAGCTCTGGTCCGAGGCTCCGCTTCTTCTGCGGATCCAGTAGGCCACTCGCGACTCATCGCCGCGGCCTGTCCAGTACATCCGGGTCATGGGGACCCGCGCGGCCCTCGTACTAGCATCCGGGTGATGACCGGTCCATCCGGTCGCGAGCCCGACCGAGAGGGACCGAACCGACGATGACCTGGCTACGTGACCACTGCCCCCGTTGCAGCCAGCGCCTCGTCGAGTCGCGGTTCGACGCCACGTTCCGCATGCCTGATCGGACGGAGCGGCTCTGTTTCAGCGTTCCGGCGGCGCTCTGTGCCGAGTGCCACCAGCTCTACCTTGATCCGGAGCTCATCGCGGGGCTTGACGTGGCCGACGGTCGGTGCGTGTTCGCCATCGAGTCCGACTCGGTCCTCCTGGGGCGCGCCGGGACACGCGCCGAATAGACCCGAACCGCGGCCCCAGGACGCGGACGGCCGGCCCGGTGATCGTCGATCAGGTGGCTGGGGACAGAGACTCCGCGAGCCACTGCTGGAGATGCAATGAGGTGCGCGGCTCCGACGCCTGACGGGTCGAACCATCGAGGGTGATGCCCTTCGAGGCGAGATCGAGCTCGAGCAGCCCGTCCAGCGCTCGCTCCAGCCCGTCCACGCTCCATCGTCGCGCCTGCTCCTCCAGCTTCTGCGCACGGAACGGCTGGACCTTCATCTCGCGTACCAGTGCCCCGCCGCGGATGCCCTCATCGACGTGCTCACGCACGATGACCAGCTCGCGCAGCCGCCGATGCAGCTGCGCCACCAGGACCTGGATGGGCACGGCGTCCGCCAGGAGCCGTTCCGCCAGCGTGGCTGCATCGCGGACGTGCCGGCTGCCGACCGCGTCCAGGAATGCCCAGGCAGAGCCCGGCACGGCCTCCGGCACGAGGTCCGCGATGTCCTCCCGGGTGATGGTGCCGCGCGGTCGGAAGAGGGAGAGCTTCTGAAGCTCCCCATCGACCAGCTCGGTCTGGCGACGGCGGTCCACGTCCGACTCGCGCACGTAGGCTCCCACGCGCTCACCGAGCGATCGCGCCGCACCCGGGCCCATACCGATGTCGAGCTCCCGCGCGCGCGCCACGATCCAGGCCGCCATCCGTTCCCGGGTGGGAACAGGAAACTCCCCGACCACGCCGCCGGCCGCCGCCACCGCATCACGCACGATGGTGGCGGCAGCGCTGGGCCGGCCGCCGGAGCTCGATGACTCGCACAGGCACAGCCCGTTGCCGGGAGGCACGCCCGCGATGAGCGCTAGCAGGCGCGCGCGAGCATCGGCCCCACGCACCAGAGCCTGCGGCTGGCGAACGACGACCAGGGTCCCGCCACCGAAGAGTGGTGCCGTCGCGAGTCGCTGCTCGATCTCCGCCAGCAGCCGCTCCCGGCGACGCGCGGCAGAGGCACCGGCATCATCGGAAGTGCCCTCATCGCCATCAGCGCGCCAGACCGCGAGTGGCACCCCTTCGCTGCCCAGCGAGAGTGCGAAGTCCCTCACGGCGCGCTCGACGCCGTAAGCGTCCTCGCCGTGGAAGTAGGCCACGGGTACCGTCAGGCTCAAGCTTCGACCCTCTCGGCACGGACGCGCTGCCGGGCCAGGCTGACCCAGGGAAGGCGACGCACCTGGTCGGCGGTGATGCCCGCGGCCGAGCACACCTCCCGTTCCAGACGGTCGGCACGGGATCGGGCTCGAGCTACTTCGGGGTATCGCTGAGCCCAGCGTTCGAACCGACGGTCAAGCGACTCGAGCCGCTGTCCTGCTCGCTTGTCGGCATAGGCCACGATGCGCTCCTCACGGCTGGCGAAGGCCGCCCAGCGTCGATAGCGGGATCCATCGCTCAGGCGGGTCACGGGGTGGTTGGCGACCGGTCGGGACAGCTCCTCGTAGCCCTGCTCGGTGAGCCAACGCGCTCCGGCATCCCCGTGGCCGAGCGCCTTCAGGGGATGGTCGGCCGGCAGCACCTTGTCCATGTCGTGGAGGAGCGCCGCGCTCTCCACGATCCGGCGGTCCACGTCGATGCCTCGAGCCTCGATGCGGCTGGCAAGGAAGGCGGCGATCTCCGCCACCGCCGATGAGTGCCTCACGAGCCATGCGGGCGCACCCAGTCCGTCCAGGAGC
>JBBSMF010000208.1:0-3851 GCA_038233295.1 Candidatus Limnocylindrales bacterium
GTTCTCGGCCATCTACCCGCGACGGATCGCCCGGAGCTCTATTGGCGAGTTGGCGGGTCGTGCAGGGTAGCGATGCTCCCCTTCAGCATGGCTCGTAGGTCAGCCCGGGTCACGGCGGTGCGTTGCTCTTCTGGTTTGTACGACGAACTGCAACGATAACGATGTTATCATCCTTGGATGACCGACCGTAGCCGAGCCGAGCTCATGGGCACCAAGGAGACCGCCGCACTCCTGGGGGTGAGGCCGTCGAACTTCGTACGAGATATCGCGCCTCATCCGGACTTTCCGGAACCCGTCGCGCGGTTGGCCGCGACGCCCGTCTGGCGCCGGGAGGACATCGAGGCTTGGCGTGAGCGTCCGCGTTCGGCTGTGCTCCCCCGGCTCACCAGCCCGCCTCTGAGCCCCGACGCAGCCCGCTGGCTTCCCGAGGCACGGCGGCGCATAGTCCGCAAGTTCCGGCCCGTTCGCATCGTGCTCTTCGGCTCCCAGGCTCAGGGAGTCGCTCGTGCCGACAGTGACGTGGATCTGCTGGTCATCCTCGAAGACGTGACCAGCGCAAGGCACTCCGCCGTTGCTATCCGTCGCCTGCTCACGGACCTGCCGATCTCGAAGGACGTCATCGTCGCGACGCCCACCGCCGTCGAGCGGTACGGGGACTCGGTGGGAACCATCCTGCGGCCCGCGCTGCGCGAGGGCGTCACGATCTACGAACGTGGCTGACCCCGCGCAACAGCTGGCAGCTCGATGGCTCGCCCGTGCCCGGAGCGATCTCTCCATAGCCGGCAAGCTCCTGGCGGGTCGGGCCGACGACGAAGCGTGGGCAGTCACCGTCCATGGGCAGCAGGCGGCGGAGAAGGCCATCAAGGCCATCCTCACGTCGAGCAGGACCGACTTTCCGAAGACGCACGATCTCGCCCGACTGGTGGACCTCCTGCCCGCGAGCACGGCCGTGTCAGCATCGGCGGATGACCTCGAATGGCTCTCCTACTTCGGGACCGCCGGGCGTTACGTGATCGATGACGTGATGGTTGAGTCCGAGCCTGGGTGGGAGGATGCGGCACAGGCCTTCCATCTGGCCAAAGAGATCCTCGACTGGGCGAAGGACGCGGCGGAGCGGCAGGGCTGACCACAGAAAGGTAAATAGAAGACGACGCCGCTCCGGCTCACTTCCGGTAGGCGGACCAGGGTGGGATGGGACGGCTGAGGAGCGCCGCTCCCAGGATCGCCGTGAGAGGCAGCATGGCGAGTGCACCCAGCACCTCCGGCAAAGGCAGGACGATGGGGGCCTCCGCGGTGAAGAGCAGGCCCCACACCGGCAGCAGGCCCGCCGGCACGGCGAGGACACCTGCGATGGTCGCCAGCACACCGGCTCGAGCGGCGGTGATACGCCGGCGCACGGCGGGATCGGCACCTAACGTCAGCAGCGTCCGCTGGTCTGGACGCGTCTCAGCTTCACCAAGGGCCACCGCGACGCCCGTGATGCTCAGCGCGAAAGCGAGGCTGGCCATGTAGAGCAGCAGCCGGAAGGCCTCGCCTGGACGCTCCGGTCCCCGCTCCACGTTCACACTCGCCTGCGGATGCGTCTGTGCGATCGCACCCGCGCGCGCCATCTCCTGGTCCGTCACCACGTGCGACAGGCGGATCAGATACTGCGTCTCCTGCCCCGCGACGATCCCCAACCGCTGGGCTGTCTCGCGCGACATGATCGCCAATGGCAGCGATCCGCTAGGCACCTCGGTCGCAAGCGCGCGATAGGGGATCTCTCCGATGATCTCTTCCACGGCGCCGCGTGCCCCCAGCGATTCGACCTTGCGGCTCATCACGGCCGGACCACTGACCTCCTGCTCAGCGAAGACGATGAGGTGTCCCTGTCGGAACTCACCGAGCGCCTCCTCTCCGCCCAGCGCCAGCAGCAGATCCGAGTCCCCGACTGCGGGGCTCCCGAAGTAGGCGGTCGTGTCGCGGGCGCCCGTATCCTCTCGGGGGTCGCCGGTCCCGATGCGGATCGAGTACCAGACGTCGTCCAGATCGGTAGTCGTCAAGTGGGCGGCAGCGATAGCGCCCAGCTCGCGGGCGACCTCCGGCCCCGCCGCCCGGGCACCATCGCCCACGACCATGAGCTGATCCGTGCGCAGCATCGGCTGGTAGTACTGCGCTGCGCGAGCTTCCTGGCTGGCAAGGAGTGCCGCCACAGCGACGGTCGCGGCGAAAGCGGCCAGTACGGCGGTGACGATGGGGCCGTTCCGCGATCTGAAGCGGGCGGTATCGCGTAACGCGATACGCGGAGCAAGGGGCAGCGACGGGGCCACCTTCTCCAGCCGCTCCAGAAGCCAGGGGCTGCATGCGCCGAAGCCCAGGACGCCGAGCACCGCGCCCACCAGGAGCAGGGCGGCCCAGGCCATCCCTTCGGCGCTCTGAAGCCGGTAGAGAGAGCCGGCCAGCGTGATGGCGAACCCCACCGCGACGGTCGCGACACCAATGCGCAGGGTGCGGCGCGCCGGAGCATTCATCGGGCGTCTGCCCGAGAGGGCGGCCAGGACGGGCACGCGTGAGGCGGTCCGTGCCGGAACCGCCGCTGCCAGGAGGGCCGCAGCCAAGCCGATGACGGCCGCCAAGGCGAGCCAATGCGGCAGGAGCACCAAGGGCGGGTTGCGCCGATCGGTCAGCTGATCGAGCCAGGGCGCCAGGGAGGCTGCCGCGATCACACCCAGACAGACGCCCGCCAGCGCACCCACCACGCCCAGCAACGCTCCCTCCGCCAGCACGGTCGCGCGCAGGTGCCCTGGCTCGCCACCAGCCGCTCCCAGCAGCCCCAGATCGCGCTGACGCCGGCGGATGCTCACGGCGAAGGCCGCGGAAGCGATGAGCGCCGCCTCGATCAACGCGAGGCCGCCCAGCACGAATACGGTGCCGGTCTCCGACGCAGTCGGTGTGGCGGCCTGCGTCCTGGAGGTGACCCAGAAGGGCGGTTCTGCCTCATCCGCGCCGCTCCCGAGCAGCGTGGCATCGAGCATGTCGACAGACAAGCCGTCCGGAAGCCCGACCAGGTATGAGCCGGGGTCGACGGCAAGGCCCTCGATTCCCGGATCGATCAAGACGATGGGCGCGCGAAGGTTCATCGGGTCCTCCACGATCCCGACCACGGTCGCGGCGCCGAGGCTGCGCAGCGCGAAGGAGTCGCCCGCTTCCGTCCCGGCGATCCGCGCGATGCTCGGGCTGATGGCCACCTCGCCGGCAGACTCTGGAGTGCGCCCGCTGACCACATCGAGCATGCCCGCCGCGAGCCCATGCAGATCGAAAGCCCGTACGCTCACGCCCGACTCCAGCCCTCCGACCAGGGCGGTGTCGGCCATGTCCGGTAGGGGTTCTATGCGCGCCCCGTCGGGGAGGAGTGAGCGCAGCAGCCCTTCGTCAGCATCCGGGCCGACAGGCATCACCAGCAGGTCCGCTATGCCCATCCTCGAGATGGCGCGCCGCTCCGGCGTGGGCGTCACCGTCTCCAGGACGATGGTGGCACCCGCCATGGCCATCACCGGAAGAGCGATGAGCAGCGCCACGAGCACGCTCCGCCACCCGCCGCGCCGAGCCGCTCGGGCGCCGAGTCTGGTGGCCACCCGCAATCCCCCGCGGGTCATGCTGCCCCCAGTGCGGGCACCGGGCGATCGACCGAGAACTCGGGACCCGGAGCCGGCCGCGACTCATCCACGATGCGCCCGTCACGGAGGAAGACCACTCGGTCGGCCCAGGCGGCGTGCGCGGCGTCGTGCGTCACAAGGAGTGCCGCGCCTCCGTTGTCGCAGTGCCTGCGCAGGAGGCGCATCACCGTCTCACCGTTCATCGAGTCGAGCGCA
>JBBSMF010000209.1:0-3842 GCA_038233295.1 Candidatus Limnocylindrales bacterium
CTTCTCCAGCACGTAGGAGAAGTCCTCTGAACCCATGATGGGCGCCGGGAGGGTGCGCACCCGGTCCGCGCCGATGAGCGCCGCGGCGTCGGCCGCCACCAGCTCGCAGATGCCGGCATCGTTGGAGGTGACGGGGTAACCGGGCTCGAGCTCCAGCTCGGCGCTGGCTCCGAAGGCACCGGCGATGCCCGCCACGAAGCCGGGCAGTCGCTCCCTCACCGCCGAACGCTGCTGGGCGGACACCGTGCGCATGGTGCCCTGCATAAAGGCCGTCTCGGGGATGATGTTGGTGGTGGTGCCTGCGTTGATGTTGGCGATGGTGATGACCGCCGGGTCGAAGGCGTCCACGGTGCGCGTGACCATCGTTTGGAGGGCCACCGCGATGTGGGCTGCGACGGTGATGGGGTCCACCGCGAGGTGTGGAGCCGAGGCGTGCCCGCCACGGCCGCGGATCGTCAGGCGGATGGTGTCGCCTGAGGCCATCAGCGGTCCGGGCCGGTAGTTGATGGTGCCGTTCTCATAGCGGTTGCCGATGTGGATGGCGAAGGCACCCGTGACCGGGCTCTCGTCGCCGACATCAAGCAGGCCCTCCTCGAGCATGAAGCGCGCGCCGTGGTAGCCCTCCTCGCCGGGCTGGAACATGAGCAGCACGCGACCCGCCAGGGCCGCCCGGCGTTCGGTGAGGAGCTGCGCCGCGCCGAGGAGCATGGCCACGTGCGTGTCGTGGCCACAGGCGTGCATGGCGCCCGGTATCTCGGACGCGAAGTCGAGGCCGGTGTCCTCCTGGAGCGGCAAGGCGTCCATGTCTGCGCGCAGCAGGATGGTCGGCCCGGGTCGCTGTCCTTCGATGAGAGCCGTCACCGATCCCACGCTGCGGCCGAGAGCGGGCGCCAGGCCCAGCTCCTCCAGTCGCTGCGCGACGGCTCGCTGAGTCTCCGGCAGCTCCAGGCCGATCTCGGGCCGGCGATGGAGAGCGCGACGGATGGTCACCATCTCGGGCAGCGCCGCGCGAGCCGCCTCGAGCAGATCATGACCGCGGGCCGTCTCGGTCATCCCTGCGCTCCGCCGGTGAAGTTCCAGCTGGCGAGGTGAATGCTGGGCACGAGGAACGTCCCGCCGAAGCCGCCCAGGACGAGCGACGAATCGGAGCCAACACCGCGGACCGCTCCCGGCGCCAGCGCCTCGAGGAAGGACTGCGTGAAGCGCAGGTTGGAGATGGGTCGCACGATGCGCCCGTCCTCCACCAGCCAGACGCCGTTGCGCGTCAGCCCGGTGACCACCTGTGTCCGCGGATCCAAGATGCGGGTGTACCAGAAGTCGGTCACGAGCAGGCCGCGCTCCACGCTGGCCAGTAGCTCCTCTGGCGAGCGCGACCCAGCCTCCAGCACGACGTTCTCGGCCAGGGCACCCCACTCCGTGGCACCTTCCACGGCGTGTCCGGTGCTCTGTGTCTCGGCCTTCGCCGCGGTGCGCCTGGTGTGCAGGATGCCTGCGGTGATCCCATCACGGACCAGGTCGAGCGGCCGTTTGGGCGTGCCCTCCGCGTCGAAGGCGACTCCTACCGTCCCGGCATGCGTTGCATCATCGCGCAGGGTGATGGCCGGATCGAACTGCGCCTCACCGAGCTGCACGAAGGAGCGACCCTCCTCCACGGCACGGCCATTGAAGCCGTACACGAACAGGAACTGGAGCAGGTTCGCCACGCAGGACGGCTCCAGGAGCACCTCGTAGCGGCCGGGCGGCAGGTCCGTGGCGTCAGCCGCATCGCGTGCCTTGCTGGCAGCATGTTCCCCGAGCGCCCGACCGTCCAGTGCCGCCAACCCAGCCGCGGCCGCGCGGGCACTGCCGTCCGAGGTGCCGGTTCGGGCGATGCCGTCCAGGGCGGCGACCGTGGCCCGGCCGGACAGCCGCTGTCCAGCGCTGTTGGCAAAGGCCGTGTGCGTGGCGTTCGTGAGGCAGGAGCCGGCCGTCTCCAGACCTGTCCCGGCCGCCACGAAATCCCCCACGCGCTGGGCACGCTCGTCGGGTGTCGCCTCTGCGGTGGCGTCGTCCCAGTGGCCGGCATCCGCGGCCTCCGCGACGGGGGCTAGACCGGGCCAGTCGGGGTCCGCGGGGAGGACGCGAGCCGCTTCCAGGGCACCGTCGATAAGGCGACCAAGGGCGTCATCGCTCGGCTGTCCGTCCAAACTGACAGAGGTGGTCCGCCCGTCAAGGCTGACACGAAGAGCGAAGTGGCTCTTCTCCTCCGCCACGTTCTGGTGGATGAAGCTGCGGGCGAAGCGGGTCAGTGCCTCCGTCCCGGTTCGGACCGTCACCTCTGCCTCTGCGCCGGCAGCCTTCGCGCCCACCATGTCGAGCACCCGGTCCGCCACCTCGTTGGGGTCGATGGCCGCACCCCGACCGTTCCCGCTACCCGTCATCCCCGCACCCCGACTCGGATACCACGGAATCTGGCCGGCACGGCGGGATGTCCCGTGTGACCGACCTGCATGGGCTGGCCCTTGCCACAGTTGGGCGTGCCCCAGAACGTCCACTCGGAGGATCCGCCGAGCATGTCCATCGAGCCCCAGAAGCGCGGGCTGATGCCGGTGTAGGTCGGGTTGCGCACCAGCCGGCCGCGCCTGCCGCCCTTGATCTCCCAGCCGATCTCGCAGCCGAACTGGAAGTTGAGGCGCTTGTCGTCGATGGACCAGGAGCGATTCGTGTCCATCAGCACGCCGTCGTCCGTGGCGGCGATCATGGAGTCGAGGCTGTCCTGACCGGGCAACAGTCCCACGTTGGTCATGCGCACCATGGGGATGCGGTTGAATCCGTCGGCACGCACGGCGCCGCCCGAGGGGATACCGGCCAGAGCCGCCGAGTCGCGTCCCGAGAGAACGCCTACCCAAGTGCCCTCCCGCACGATGTCCACGGGATGGGCGGGCGTGCCTTCGTCGTCATAGCCGAAGCTGCCCAGGGCGCCGGGCAGCGTGGCGTCGGCCGTGATGTTCATCAGCTCCGAACCGAAGCGCAGGCTGCCCATCTGGGCAAGATCCAGCCAGGACGTGCCGGCGAAGGCGGCCTCCCAGCCCAGGATGCGGTCCAGCTCCACGGCGTGACCGACCGACTCGTGGATCTGGAGGGCCATCTGCTCCGAACCCAGGATGAGGTCCGTGGCGTCCAGCGAGGGGCACTCCGGCGCGGTCAGCAGGGCGCGCGCCTCTTCCGCGATGCGCGCCGCGTTGCCCGCCAGGTCCAGCTCCCGGACAAGCTCCCAGCCACGCGTGCCGTACTGGCCGCGGATGCCCGGGTAGGAGCGCCGCTGGGTCTCCCGCTCGCCGACCGCGGTGGCGCTCATCGCCGCGCCGCATTCCACGATGTGCTGATCGACCCGGGAACCCTCGCTGGAGACCAGCCACTTGTGGGTGTCCCACACCCGGTGGCTGGCCTCGGCGATGTCCGCTCCGTGCTGCTGCATGGTCCGCGTGACGTCCTCCAGGGCGCCGCCTATCTCGGCCAGCGTGACGGCCCAGGGATCTTCCCGGCACTCGCTGGACCAGGAGCCTGTGGCGGGCGCCGGGGGCGCCAGGTCGAGGGTCTTGCCGGGCACGCTGGCCGAGGCGCGAGCAACGGCTGCGGCCTGCTCCCCGGCTCTGCGCGCGGCGGCCGGGCCCACGTCGGGTACCGCGTAGAAGCCCCAGGATGAGCCGATGAGCGCCCGCACGCCGACGCCGGCACGCTCGTCCCGTTCGGTCGATTCCAGGACGCCGTTGCGTGCCGCCATGGCCTCCGAGCGGATCTGCATCACCCGCGCGTCGGCGTAGCGCGCGCCGGCGGCCAGGGCGGCCTCGACGGCCGCGGTC
>JBBSMF010000210.1:0-3840 GCA_038233295.1 Candidatus Limnocylindrales bacterium
TGCTGGCGGCTTCCTGCGGAATGACGGACAGGCCGCCTTCCCTAGCGCGCGCATCGTGGCCCAGCAGGCCGAGTGGGAGTTCGCGCTGGGCACCAACCCGCGGCTCCAGGCCTCGTACGACCAGGACGAGCTGCGCCTGGCCGAGAGCTTCGCGCGCGCGGGCTCCGTCGACGGGGAGGAGGAGGTGCTGCCCGGCGTGCGTGTCATCAGGACAGGCGGCCACTCGGGCGGCCATCAGGCCGTCGTGGTCAGCGGTACGGCGCGGACGATCGGTTTCTTCGGCGACTTGTGCATGCGCCCGTGGAGCGCCAATCCGCGCTGGGTGCCCAGCTTCGACGACTTCCCGCTGACCAGCGTGGAGGTCAAGGACTCGCTATTCCGCCGCGCCACCGAGGAGGCCTGGACCGTGGTGCTATCCCACGAGCCCCGAACGCCGGTCGGCCGCTTCGAGGCAGACCGCGACCGTTATCGCTTCGTGCCCGTGGTGTGAGTGCCCTCCACGCTGGCGCTTGATTCGCGAGTCGCCCTGTGGCACGGCAGCTAATGCGCGATCTCCCAGATGTGGCCGCCGGGATCGCTGAAGCTGGCGGTGCGCACTCCCCAAGGCCGATCCATCGGGCCGTTCAGCAGCTTCACTCCGCGTGTGGTCAGCTCCGCGCACATCCCATCGACGTCATCCACCTCGATGGTGAGCTGAAGGCGGGATCCAGACTCGCGACTGGCCACCGGTGCCGGTTCGATCAGCTCCCGCGCCGCAGTTGCCTTCAGCAGGTTGATGATCGTGTTGCCGAAGTCGAACACGGCCGAGTCGTCGTCCTCGAACTTCACCGGCAGGCCGAAGACCTCCCGGTAGAAGCGCTTCGCGGACTCCAGATCGTCCACGAACAGAGTGACGGCCTTGATACCGCTGGCCCACGAATGCATCCGCACACCTCTTCCCGCCATTCGGCAATGGCGCCCCCGGAGAGATTCGAACTCCCGACGCAGGCCTTAGGACGGCCTCGCTCTATCCACTGAGCTACGGGGGCGCGGCACGATGGTACCGCGGCGGGCCTCCTGCTATACGATCGTCTCGAACCATGCCAGTGACCCAGTCCCAACCGACCCTTCACGTCTATCGGCGCGCCGACTGCGAGCTGTGCGATGAGACGCGCCTCATCCTCCAGGCCGCGCTGGAAGAGCGCGCGACGCGGGGCGAGTCGGTGCCCATCGTCCGCGAGGTCGATATCGCCGCCGACCCGTCGCTGGAGGAACGCTTCGGCAGCCGGATCCCGGTGCTGGCACTCGACGGCACGGAGCTGGAGCTCGCCACGAGTGGCCGTCAGGTTCGTGCCTTCCTCGAGCGCACGCTCGGCCGGCTGGTCTAGAAGGCGACCAGGTGGAACTGACGCTCGCCGCCGCCGCCCTGGCAGGGCTCCTCTCCTTCCTGTCGCCATGTGTCCTGCCGGTCGTGCCAGCCTACCTGGGCCAGCTCGGCGTGGTCGCTGTGGCCGGCTTGGGCAGTCGGGCGTTCGTGACTGCGGGGTCGCCCGTCAGCGCGCTTTCGCCAGCCGGCGCGACGATGGCAGGCGTCGTCACCGCGCCCGGACCACAGGGCGCGGTGACGAATAGCGCTGTATCGGTAGCACGTCCGTCGTGGGGCACTTCACGGGGCTGGCGGGCGATGCCCAACGCCATCGCCTTCGTGCTCGGTTTCGGCACCGTCTTCACACTCCTGGGCACGACGATCTACGTGGCGGTGGGCCCGCTTCGCGTCCAGCATCTCGATCTCCTGCGCCAGGCGGGCGGCGTCATCCTCATCCTGCTGGGCCTCAACCTGATGGGCCTCCTGCGCGTGTCGCGCCTGATGGGCACCTGGCGGCCGCTAGACGGCCGCCTGATCCGGCGACCGGGCAGCCAGCGGCGAGGCGTCCTGGGCGGGTTCACGCTGGGAGCGATCTTCGCCATCGGCTGGACGCCCTGCATCGGCCCCACGCTCGGCGCCATCCTGGGCCTGGCGGCTATCGGCACCAGCCCGCAGGTCATCGCGCTCCTGGTGGCCTACTCGCTGGGGCTCGGGGTGCCCTTCATCGTCTTGGCTCTGGCCGTGGATCGAGCTCCGGCCATCACGCGGCCCCTGATCCGTCACGGCCGGACGATCGAGCTGGTGGGCGGGGCGCTGGTCGCGCTGATCGGTCTGGCCATCCTCTTCGACTGGTTGGCCGTGCTCTACCGGACCTTCAGCTTCCTCGCGCCGCGGGTCTGACATGACCGACCTGGCCTCGACCGAAGCCCCGCGCGGGCGTCTCTCCCGACCCTTGATCGGGCCCTTCAGTGGACGCCATCTGCTCACGTTGCTGGGCACCGTGGTGGTGGTCGGCCTGCTCCTCGCGGTCGTGACCTCGCCCGTCACGCGACCGGTCGACCCGACCCTCCCGCAGCCGGGCTCCGGTTTCGTCCAGGTGGGCGAGCCGACGGAAGGGCTCCAGGTCGGCTCCCGCGCTCCCGAGCTCACGGGCACGGTCGACGGCCAGCTGGTGACCCTGACAGACCTGGACGGACAGCCGATCTCTCTGGCGGACCTGCGTGGTCGACCGGTCTGGATCAACTTCTGGGCAACCTGGTGCCCGCCCTGTCAGGAGGAGACGCCGGTCCTGCGCAAGGTCTACGAGACCCATGAGGACCAGGGTCTGGCGCTGGTCGCCATCAGCGTGCAGGAAGCCTCGCCGGAGGACGTGCGACGCTATGTCGCGACCTACGAGCTCGGCTACACGGTCGGCTTCGACGCGACCTCGGCCATCTTCCGGACGTACCAGGCGTACGGCCTGCCCACCCAGCTGTTCCTGGATCGCGAGGGCATCATCCGCTCGGTCGTCCGTGGCCCGCTCAGCGAGATCGAGGCGGAGCGCATCCTGGCGCCTCTCCTCGCGGAGTAGGCTGACCGTCGAAGCTCGTCAGTTCCGGTCCATTCGGACGTGCAGGAACGTGCTGAACCCGACCGTCAAGGTGTTCAGACCGTGGATCTTCACGCCCGATGTCAACGCGCTGATGGCACGGCCGCGGCCCAGGTAGATGCCGGCATGCTGGTTGTTGCCCCAGATGACGAGGTCACCCCGCCGGCCGTTCGTCCGGCTGACTCGCCCACGAGAGGCGAACCAGTCTCGATAGCCCTTCACACCGCGGTAGCCACCGATCCGACCGGCCAAGCCCGCCTGCTTGAAGGCGTAGTACACCAGCCCGACGCAGTCGAACTTGTCCGGGCCGACCTTGCCCCATACCCAGGGGTCGCCGATCTGGTCCTTGGCGACGCTGACGACGCGACCCACTTCCGTGCTCGCGGCCGCGACGGGAGTCGCTGTACCGATCAGGAATGCCAGCGCCATCGAGCTGAACAGGGCGGGGCGCGCGAGCGCTCCACGACGTGCGAAAGCCAATGCCGTTCCTCCTATGGCCGTGCTGGGGCACGGGCCGGCGATCTCCGGGCCGCTCTTCTGGGGAGAAGCGGTGCGCGCCGAGCGCGGTCAGAGTAGCGCGACCATGCGCTGCCGTCTTCGGCTGTGATCGGCGGGCATGCCAGAGCCCCCGGAGGCTGCCCCAGCGGCCTCGACGGGGGCTCGTGACGCGAGGGAGGAACGTGCAGCTCCAGACGACCTTTCCGTGCGTCCGGTTCCCTGCGCCGCCACCGATCTCGCGGCAGATCTTCACGCTCCGCCGCGAGGCCGACGCGGACCTGCGCTCTGTCCTTCGCTGGATCGCGGAAGTCGGGTTCGTTGGGGTGGAGGTCGCCGGACTCCTCGGCAACTCGCCATCGCGTGTGCGGGGCTGGTTGGAGGAGGCAGGGCTGACGCTGCACAGCGGCCA
>JBBSMF010000211.1:0-3836 GCA_038233295.1 Candidatus Limnocylindrales bacterium
CGCCTACTTCGGTGCGCTGCGAGTACGGAGCGGGCTGGTGATCAGCAGCTCATCCGCCTTCGCCAAGGCGGTCCGGACGTCACCCAGAGGGCTTCACATCGCCTACGTCTATACGCCGATGCGCTTCGCCTGGGACCTGGGTGGCTATCTGAGCGGCTCCAGCACGGGCAGCGCACAGCGTCTGGGGGCGCGCCTGGCTCGGCCGGTCCTCCAGCGTTGGGACCGCGCCACGGGCCAACGGCCGGACATCATCATCGCCATCTCGCAGGTGGTCCAGGAGCGGATCGCCCGCCTGTGGGGTCGATCGTCGAAGATCATCCATCCGCCGGTCGACACGGACGAGTTCCCCCTCTCCGGCCGTGACGATGGCTTCCTGCTGGTGGCCTCGCGGATGCTGGCCCACCGCCGCCTGGACCTGGCCGTGGCGGCGGCGACGACGCTCGGTCGAGAGCTCGTTCTGGTCGGCGATGGACCGGAGCGGCGGCGGCTCGAGGCCATGGCAGGACCCACCGTTCGCTTCCAGGGGCACGTGTCGCGCTCGGAGCTGCGGGACCTGGTCGCCCGCTGCCATGCCTACTTGCTGCCGGGACTCGAGGACTTCGGCATCGCTCCGGTGGAGGCCATGGCGGCGGGCAAGCCGGTGGTCGCTTTCCGCGGTGGCGGCGCGCTCGAGACGGTGGTCGACGGCGTGACGGGCGTCTTCTTCGACCGACCCGATGCCCGTTCGCTGGCGGAGGCCCTCGACCGGCTGGAGGGCATCGCCTTCCATGGGCCGGCGTTGAGGGATAATGCCCGCCGGTTCGATGTGCATGTCTTCCGCCAGAAGTGGCGCGCGCTGTTGGCTCGCGAGGGCGTGGACGCAGACCTATACTCCCCGCCGTGACACGGACCGCGCTCATCACGGGCATCACCGGCCAGGACGGCTCGTACCTCGCCGAGCTGCTGCTCGAGAAGGACTACCGTGTGGTGGGCATGACGCGCCGCTCCAGCTCTAGCGCGCATGAGCGTATCGACCACCTGGCCGGCCGGATCGAGCTCGTCCAGGGCGACCTGCTCGATCAGGCCTCACTGGTGGAGGCGCTCAATACCGCTCGACCGGACGAGGTCTACAACCTGGGCGCCCAGAGCTTCGTGCCCACCTCCTGGAACCAGCCCACACTGACGGCAGAGTTCACGGCGCTGGGCGTGACGCGCCTGCTGGAGGCCATCCGCCAGGTAGATCGCTCCATCCGCTTCTACCAGGCCTCCTCGTCGGAGATGTTCGGCAAGGTGCGCGAGGCGCCCCAGAACGAGCAGACGCCCTTCTATCCGCGCAGCCCCTACGGCGTGGCCAAGGTCTACGGGCACTTCATCACGGTCAACTACCGCGAGAGCTACGACCTGTTCGCCGCGTCCGGGATCCTCTTCAACCACGAGTCGCCGCGCCGCGGCCATGAGTTCGTGACACGCAAGGTCTCTGACGCCGTGGCCCGCATAAAGCTGGGACAGCAGCGCGAGCTTCGCCTGGGGAACCTGGACGCGGAGCGCGACTGGGGCTTCGCCGGCGACTACGTCCGGGCCATGTGGCTGATGCTCCAGAGCGACGAGCCACGCGACTACGTGGTGGCCACCGGCGAGACGCACAGCGTCCGCGAGCTGTGCGAGATCGCCTTCACCCGCGTCGGTCTCGACTACCGCGATCACGTGGTGATCGATCAGAGCTTCATCCGGCCCGCGGAGGTCGATCGCCTGCTGGGCGACGCCGGCAAGGCGCGTCGCGAGCTGGGCTGGGAGCCGGAGGTCAGCTTCCAACGGCTGGTGCACATGATGGTGGACGCGGACATGGCACGGCTCGGGGAAGCACAGCCGAGCGCCGTGGGCTGATGCGCGTCCTGGTCACCGGCGCCTCGGGCTTCGTGGGGCGCTGGCTGTGCCGGGCACTCAATGCGCAGGGTCACGAGGTGCTCGACGGTGCGCAGCGCCTTGATGTCACCGATCATCGGGCACTGAGCGAGGCGCTCGGGCGCGCGGAACCGGATGCTGTCGCGCATCTGGCGGCCGTCGCCTTCGGGCCCGACGCGGGCGCCGACCCGGCCCGCGCCCTTGCCGTCACCGTGGGCGGCACGGTGAACCTGCTCGAGGCAGCCCGCTCGATGGACCGGCCGCCGGCCATCCTGATCACCGGTTCCTCCGACGTGTACGGCACACCGGCGGCGGTGGAACTGCCGCTCACCGAGGCGGCGCCGCTGCGGCCGGTCAAGCCCTACGCGCTATCGAAGGCAGCACAGGAATCGATCGGCCTTGCCTATGCCGTACGCCACGGACTGCGCGTCGTAGTCACACGATCCTTCAACCATGCAGGCCCGGACCAACGGCCGGTCTTCGTCATCCCCGCCCTGGCGGCACGCGTGGCCGCCGTAGCCCGGGGCGAGACGAACGAGGTCACGGCCGGGAACCTGGACGTACGCCGCGACGTGACCGACGTTCGGGACGTGGCCGATGCCTACGTCCGCCTCCTGGACTCGCTACAGGCGGGGGCCACGGGCGAGGGTGGCCTCGTCCTCAATGTCTGTTCCGGCCGGTCCGTGGCCATCCGCTGGCTGCTCGATGAGCTTTGCCGGCTGGCCGGCGTGCAGCCAGAGATCCGCATCGATCCCGCGCTGGTGCGCTCCGACGATGCCCCCGAGATCCGCGGCGACCCCGCCGCCATCGAGGGGCTCGTGGGCTGGCGCGCGACGACGTCGCTGGAGACGACCCTCGCCGATATCTGGCGGGCGACCGAGGGAGTCCCTTAGCCTCCGGTAGCGGAGGGCGCATCAGGCGGTGGGACCGACCGGTGGTATCGTGGGCCAGCGTGGGCGGCTGACGTGAGCGCCGCTCCTCCTTCCGGTCTTGTGGCTCTAGCGATGCTGCGCGGCACGGATCCCAGAGCGCCCGCGTATACCAAAGCGGAGTCCGAAACGCGTGAATGAGCGCATCCTTGTCCTGGGCGGAGATGGCTATCTGGGCTGGCCCACGGCCATGCATCTCTCGCAGCGCGGTGCGCGTGTCGGCGTCGTGGACAACGGGTCGAAGCGGGCCTGGGAGTGCGAGCTGGGGGTGGAGCCACTCATCACCATCCCCTCGCTCGCGGAGCGGGTCCGCGCGTGGGAGGAGGTCTGCGGGCGGTCCATCGAGCTGTTCGAGGGGGACCTGACCGAGCCTGACTTCGTGCACGCCACGCTGGAGTCCTTCCGTCCCGACACCATCATCCACTACGGCGAGCAGCCCTCCGCGCCGTATTCCATGATCGACGTTCGCCACGCCGCGTTCACGCAGTCCAACAACGTCGTGGGCACCCTCAACGTCCTTTTCGCCATGCGCGACCTGGTGCCCGACAGCCACCTCGTCAAGCTGGGCACGATGGGTGAGTACGGCACTCCTGACATCGATATCGAGGAGGGCTACCTCACGGTCGACCACAACGGTCGCAGCCATACCTTCCTCTATCCCAAGACGCCGGGCTCCATGTACCACCTCTCCAAGGTCCACGACTCGCACAACATCCATTTCGCGTGCCGGGTCTGGGGCCTGCGCGCCACGGACCTCAACCAGGGTGTGGTGTACGGCATAGAGACGGACCAGACGGTGCTCGATCCTCGCCTGGCCACCAGCTTCCACTACGACGAGGTCTTCGGCACCGCGCTCAACCGCTTCTGTGTGCAGGCCGTGGCGGGGGAGCCCATCACGGTCTACGGCAGGGGCGGACAGACTCGCGGCTACCTGAACATCCGCGACACGCTGGCCTGTGTGGCGCTGGCCGTGGACAATCCCGCCCCGCGCGGCGAGCTGCGGGTCTTCAACCAGTTCACGGAGAC
>JBBSMF010000212.1:0-3835 GCA_038233295.1 Candidatus Limnocylindrales bacterium
GTGCCGTAGCCATGTGGGGCCAGGTCCACGGTGGCGTTCGTCGCCATCGCGTCGTCCGGCCGCCAGGCCCATCTGAAGCAGATCCGCCGCTCGGGTTCTGCCTCGAGCATGTCCAGCCAGACACGCCGGTCGGACCAGATGAGAACGGAACGCGTCCCCACGGCCAATGAGCCCTCGACGTGCGGCGCGAACCAGGCGGTCATGGCCTCGGGGTCCGACCATGCCCGATAGACCCGCTCCGGCGAAGCTTCCAGGATCCGCTCCATGGTGATCGTGCGCTCGCTCACAAGCCCAGGTCGTGACGGACGGTCTTCAGGCCTTCGATGACGTTCGCCACGTGCTCATCGAGCGGGACACCGATCTCCTCGGCGCCCTTCACCAGCTGGTCTCGCGGGACCTGGCGGGCGAACCCCTTGTCCTTCATCTTCTTGGTCACCGCCCGAGCGTCCACCTCGTCCAGGCTGCGGTTCGGGCGAACGTACGCGACGGCGATGACGAAGCCGCTCATCTCGTCACAGGCGTAGACCGTCCGCGCAAGGAGAGTGGTCCGGGGCACGCCGGTATGGTCCCCATGTCCCAGCACCGCCTCGACCACCGGCTCCGTATACCCCAGCCGTCGCAGCTCTTCCGCGCCGCGCACCGGGTGCGTCTCCGGAAAGCGCTCGTAGTCGAAGTCGTGAAGGAGGCCCGCCATCCGCCAAAGGTCGAGCTCCGGTTCCTCGATGCCGAACCGCTCGCGACCGTACCAGGACACGGCCGCCTCCACCGCCAGGCCATGCCTGCGCAGCGCGTCGCCGGGGGTCCATTCGCACAGCAGCGTCCACGCGTCCTCACGTCGAGGCGATCGATCGGCGTCGGACATCGTCACCCGCCTCCGTCAGGACTCGAGCGGCTCGTCGGACAACGGTTCTCTCACGGCGCCCGCACGCCCTCGTGACCGCACTCGCGCGGTGATCTCCTCGCGGTTGTGTCGCAGCAGATGGATGGCCGTGGGCAGCACCGAGAGGATGACCACGGCCGCCAGGACGAGCAGCAGGTACTTGTCGAGCTCCTCCCCCAGCGCCTCGCCGAGGGCATAGCCTGCAACGGGCAAACCGATGGCCCAGAACAGGGCACCCGTGAAGTTGTAGAGCGCGAAGCGCGTGTAGCGCATGTTGGCGGCGCCGGCCACGATCGGCGCGAAGGTGCGCACGAACGGCATGAAGCGCGCGATGACGATGGTCTTGCCGCCGTGCTTCTCGTAGAAAGCCTCGGCGGCTGCCAGATGGGCCCTCTTGAAGAAGCGCGAATCGGGCCGGGCATAGAGCCGCCGTCCGACCCGAGCCCCGAAGGTGTAGCCCACCGCGTCTCCCGTCACAGCGGCGATGAAGCAGACGGCCACCAGCAAGGGCAGTGAGAAGAGATCGGGTCGTGCCGAAGCAAGCACTCCCGCCGAGATGAGCAGGCTGTCACCGGGCAGGAAGAAGCCGAAGAGGAGCCCTGACTCGGCGAAGATGATGGCGAACAGCCCGATGTAGCCGACCGTGATGATGAGCTGTTCCAGGTCGACGACCGGCAGCACCTCAGGCCTGTCCGGTGGTCGGGGGGAACGGCGGTGTGACAGGCCTGGAGCGGGCGCGTCCACCGCGTCGCGGCGGCGTCTGACGTTGCTCCACCACCAGGCCGAGTCGCTTTCGTTCCTCACCGTCGACCACGATCCGGATGACGTAGTCGCCCGGCTCAGGGAAGGACAGGTTCCACAGGTCGAGCGCGAAGGTCAGCACCGACTCCCGGTCGCCATCGCGGCCGCCCGCCACGATCGTCGCCTGGGCGTTGGCCATGTCCGCGCCCGACGGCGTCAGCACCGTGAACCGCAGCTCCATCTCCGAGCCGACCTCCTCGGGTGGAACGGCCAGTCCGACGACCAGTGCCAGATGAGGATGACGGAGCGGGAAGGTGGCGCCGCCGAGACGCGATACGCCGCCGCCCAGCACGGAGAACTTCTGACCGGGACGGGCATCGGCGGCATCGGCCAGGAAGGCATACTCGATCAGCGGCATGGCGGCAGTCTAGGCCCGCAGCGGTCGCCCTGTCGCGGTCGCCGGTGGCCGCCGCATCTCGCGGGTACGCTGCGCACTTCGCGGCGCACTGCATCGTCGTCGCGCCGCGCTCAGCTACGTCCCGGCGGCGACCGGCTCCGCGACCTTTCGCCGCGCGCCGCGTCCCGCCGCTTCGGCGAAGGAGATCGTGGTGAGCGGCACCAACGGCTCGCCGCGCAGCACCCTGGCCAGATAGTCCCCGGTGGCCGAGTCGGGGGCGGCCGCCACCGTCTCCGGCGTCCCGGCAGCGACCACCCGGCCGCCCCGTGCACCGCCCTCCGGTCCGAGGTCGATGAGCCAGTCGGCGGTCTTGATGACGTCCAGGTTGTGCTCGACGACGATCACCGTGTTGCCCGTCTCGACCAGCCGGTGCAACACCTGGAGGAGCTTCTCCACATCGGCGAAGTGCAGACCGGTGGTGGGCTCGTCAAGCAGGTAGACGGTCCGCCCCGTCGCCCGCCGGGACAGCTCGGTGGCCAGCTTCACTCGCTGTGCCTCGCCGCCCGACAAGGTCGTCGCCGGCTGTCCCATACGCACGTAACCGAGCCCGACGTCCACCAGCGTCTGGAGCTTGGTGCGGACCGAGGGCACGGGCTGGAACACCTCCAGCGCCTCTTCCACGGTCATCTCCAGCACGTCCGCGATGGAGTGGCCGCGGTAGTGGATCTCCAGCGCCTCTCGGTTGTAGCGCTTGCCGCCGCACACCTCGCAGGGCACGTAGACATCGGGCAGGAACTGCATCTCGATCTTGAGGATGCCGTCGCCGCGGCAGTTCTCGCAGCGGCCTCCCTTCACGTTGAAGCTGAAGCGGCCCGGCTTGTAACCACGCAGCCGGGCCTCGGGGACGCCGGCGAAGAGCTCGCGGATCGGCCCGAAGAGTCCCGTGTAGGTGGCCGGGTTCGAGCGAGGCGTGCGACCGATGGGGCTCTGGTCGATCTCGATGACCTTGTCGATGGCCTCCATCCCTTCCACACGGTCGTGGTCCGCGGGCTGCTCCCGGGCACCATTGAGCTGGCGGGCAAGCGCGCGGTAGAGGATCTCCGTGACCAACGTGCTCTTGCCGGAGCCGGAGACGCCCGTGACCGCGGTGAAGGTGCCCAGCGGGAAGCGAACGTCCAGATGCTTGAGATTGTGGGCACGCGCGCCCCGGACGGTGAGCGCCTTTCCGCTGCCCTTGCGTCGCTTGGCGGGGACGGGCACCGCCCGTTCGCCGCGCAGGTAGGCACCGGTGATGGAGCGTGGCGCGGCCAAGATCTCCTCCAGCGTCCCACTGGCGATGATCTCCCCCCCGTGCTCGCCGGCACCTGGCCCGATGTCGACCACCCAGTCGGCCGTCCGGATGGTCTCCTCGTCGTGCTCGACCACGATGAGCGTGTTGCCCAGGTCTCGAAGCCGGATCAGTGTGGCGATGAGCTTGGCGTTGTCCTTCTGGTGCAGCCCGATGGTCGGCTCATCCAGGATGTAGAGCACCCCGACCAGACTCGATCCGATCTGTGTGGCCAGCCTTATCCGCTGCGCCTCCCCGCCCGAGAGCGTGGAGCTGGTGCGGTCTACCGTGAGGTAGTCGAGACCCACATCGACCAGGAAGCCTAGGCGCGCGGTGATCTCCTTGAGGACCTGGTGGGCGATGGTCCGCTCGCGGTCGGTGAGCCGTTCTGGCAGACGCGCAGCCCAGCTCAAGGCATCGGTCACCGACAGTGCCGCGACGTGGGCGATGTTGCGGCCCTCGATGGTGACGGCCAGCACCTCCGGCTTCA
>JBBSMF010000213.1:0-3817 GCA_038233295.1 Candidatus Limnocylindrales bacterium
CCCACCAGGCCCACGATCAGTCGCTCGCCAGCCATGCCCTCCGCTCCGGCGGTGCCGTCATTCGCCCGTGAAGGCCGGCGGGCGCTTGGCCACGAAGGCGGCGACCCCCTCGGCATGGTCAGCGGAGGCTCCGGCCACGGCCTGGAGCTGCGCCTCATAGTCGAGTTGCGACGCCAGATCCACTCCCGGCGCACGGTTCAGTGCGCGCTTGGTGAGTGCCAGTGCCAGCGGCGCGGACTGGGCCAGACGATCGGCCAGCGAACGAGCCTCCTCCATGAGCCGGTCGGCGGGCACGACGCGGTTCACCAATCCCAGCCGCTCTGCCGTGGCGGCGTCCATGGGCTCGCCCAGGAAGGTCATCTCGGCGGCCCGAGCGTAGCCCATGAGCCGCGGCAGGAACCACGTGGAGCCGGTGTCCGGCACCAGCCCCACCCGGCTGAAGGCCTGTATGAAACGCGCCTGCTCCGAGGCGATGACCAGGTCACAGGCCAGTGCCAGCGGGGCGGACTGGGCCAGGCGGTCGGCCAGCGAACGAGCCTCCTCCATGAGTCGATCGGCGGGTACGACGCGATTGACCAATCCCAGCCGCTCCGCCGTGGCGGCGTCCATGGGCTCGCCCAGGAAAGTCATCTCGGCTGCCCGCGCGTAGCCCATGAGCCGCGGCAGGAACCACGTGGAGCCGCTGTCCGGCACCAGCCCCACTCGACTGAAGGCCTGTATGAAACGCGCCCGCTCCGAGGCGATGACCAGGTCACAGGCCAGCGCCAGGGAGCAGCCAGCGCCCGCCGCCACGCCATTGACCGCCGCGATGATCGGCTTTTCCAGCCGCCGCATGGCCAGGATCAGCGGGTTGTAGCGCGTGCGCAGCTCGGTGATGAGATCGGCCGCACCCGGTTCCTGCCGCTCCTTGAGGTCCTGGCCAGCGTTGAAGGCGCGACCCGCTCCGGTGATGATGAGCACACGCACGGCGCCGTCGCGCTCGGCGTCCTTGAGCGCGGCCAGCAGCTCCTCCTTCATCGCTCGGTCGAAGGCATTTAGCGCGTCGGGCCGATCGAGCGTGATGGTCAGGACGGCGTCGCTCGTTTCCGTGCGGATGGCGGCCATCGACCTCAGCGCCCCTTCCATTCGGGTGCGCGCTTCTCCACGAAGGCGCGCATGCCCTCCTTCTGGTCCTCGCTGCTGAAGAGCAGGAAGAAGCTGCGGCGCTCGAACTCCAGGCCGGCCTCCAGCGACAGCTCGAAGACCCGGTTGACCGACTCCTTGGCGGCCCGGACCGCGAGCGGCGGCAGGGCGGCGATCTCAGCGGCCAGGCGCAGCGCCTCCGGCAGCGTCTGTTCCCGGGCCGTGAGTCGCGTGATCAGGCCGTGCTCGGCGGCCTCACGCGCGGGCAGGTTGCGCCCGGTCAGGATGATCTCCATGGCCTTGGCCTTGCCCAGGGCGCGAGTGAGCCGCTGCGTGCCGCCGGCACCGGGGATGACGCCGATGCGGATCTCCGGCTGCCCGAACACCGCGTCATCGGCGGCCACGATCATGTCGCAGGCCATGGCCAGCTCGCAGCCACCACCCAGCGCGAAGCCACGCACGGCGGCGATGATGGGCACGCGCACGCGCCGGATCCGCTCCCAGCGAGCGAAGCTGTTGGCGACGGTGAGGCTGACGGGCGTGGCATCAGCCATCTCCTTGATGTCCGCGCCCGCCGCGAAGGCACGCTCGCCCGCCCCGGTGATGACGACGCAGCGGCAGGTCTCGTCCGTGTCCAGCCACTCAAGGGTTTCGACCAGCTCCAGCATGGTCTGCGTGTCGAGCGCGTTGAGGACCTCCGGACGGTCCAGGGTGAGAAGTGCGACGCCGTCGATCGCCTGGCCGGTGCGAGGGTCGGCGGCCGGATGCTCGACCCGGATGCGGGGTCGCTCGGCGGCGGGGGCCTTCCCGGCGGCGGTAGGCTCGGGGCAGCCGTGCGTCTCGGGGCGGCCGTCAGGCATCATGGATCTCCTGGGTCACGGGCGCGTCGTCGGTGTCCGGGGGTGGGCCGCTCAGCGCCGCCTGCGACGAAGCGGATGGCTCGGTCTGGGCGGCGGCCCGTCCGGCTGTGCTCGAGCCCATCGACTGGCGCAGCGCCCCATAGTCGACGGGGCGCTTCTCCTCGAAGCTGGCCAGGCCCTCCGCCACCTCCGCCGACCCGGCATGGACCGTCAGCCACTCGCGCGCCATCCGGATGGTCATGGACCACGAAAGGTCCTTCCAGTAGTCGAGCTGGACCTTGGTGGCCCGGGCGATCTCGGGCATCTTGTCCAGCAGCGCATCGCAGTAGTCGTCGACCGCGGCGTCAAGCTCAGCGCGCGGCACGACCCGGTTGAGCCAGCCCCAGTCGAGCGCCTGCTGCGCCGTGACGGGCCGGTTGAGGAGTAGCACCTCCCGCGCGCGGCGGTCCCCAACCAGCAGCGACATCCACTGCGTGGCGCCGCCGGACGGCAGGCTGCCGCGCGACGGTCCCACGTGCCGCAGCACCACGTCGTCGGCCGCGATGGCCAGGTCGCAGGCGAGATTGAGTTCGTTGCCGCCACCCACGGCCATGCCGTTCAGCCGCGCCACGACCGGCTTGGCGCAGCCCTTGACCGCCTCGATGGCATCGATGAAGCGGCTCATCCAGTCCCAGTAGTCATTGGGGCGGTCCAGGAAGGCCTTCTGCTCGTCAAGGTCTGCGCCAGTGCAGAAAGCTCGGTCGCCGGTGCCCGTCAGGACCACCACACCGACGCTGTGGTCGGCAGAGGCCTCTCGGAACCGGTCGCGCAGGGCCTCCAGGGTCGGTCGATCGAGGGCGTTCAGGACCTCCGGGCGGTCCAGTCGGACGGTCGCCCGACCACCTTCGACGGTGTAGTGGACGGTCATGCCTCGTGCTCGTCCGCCACCGGTACGGAGACTCCGTCCGGCGGGGAGTCAGGCTCCAGCACGACCAGCGTCATCATCCCCGGCGCGATCTCACGCAGGTTGCGACCGGCGATGCGCATCTCGTCCGAGGCCATACCGGCGTCCAGGCTGGCGCGGTCGTCGAAGGTCATCTCCGTGACCATCACGAGATCGGCGTCAGTGTAGGCGTGCGCGATGCGCTGGACCTTCGTGGAGCGGATGCCTGGGACCTTCGCGATGAGCGGCAGGTGCTCCTCGTGGTAGCGGCGTCGGAAGGTCTGGAGCGCCTCGTCGCCACCCTCGGGCTTGCGATAGAGAGCGAGCAGGGTCACGGGCATGGGCGGTGCCTCCGTAGTTGGTCGCGGTCTTGGATAGCGTACCCACGCGCGAGAGAACGCCTCGCACGTGCCGCACCCCGGCAGTCTGGCCCTCTACCCGGCGATCTGTCACGATGACCGAACAAGCTGCCGTCCGAACGCCATCTCCGGGCGGATCGAGGGCGCGCAACGAACCGCACATGGCGCCACGACGCCGCCGAGCCACGTGGTGGAGCGTGGGTGAGCCGCTGTCGGTTCGCTCGGGGACACCACGCAGCGCTTCGGGCGACGCTCCGCAGCTGACAGCCCGTCCCAGCCGGCCTCCGTGTTCAGCGATCGTGACGAATCGTCCGTCTCTGAAGCAGACCGTCAGCGAGCGCAGTTGAACGAGATCGGCAGCCTGTGATCCGCGTTCAGCGCCAAGCGTCCCACCACTCCGGGTCGTCAGCGTGGTACCTGTGCGGTGGGCGCTGTTCTGATCCTGAGTGGCCCGTGACGGAGGGGTCCAGCACCGCGGCGCCATCGGCTACGGGCGCTGGGGTCGTCGGGACGGCTGCACCCGCGCGCTCGCGTGCCAGCCGCTCGGTCGAGCG
>JBBSMF010000214.1:0-3800 GCA_038233295.1 Candidatus Limnocylindrales bacterium
AGCAGCCGTCCGGCCAGGCTCTCGCCGATGCCCAACAGCACCTTGATGGCTTCCGTCGCCTGGAGCATCCCCATGACGCCCGGCACCACCCCCAGGACCCCAGCCACGGAACAGCCGGGTGCCAGCTCCGGCGGTGGCGGCGTGGGATAGAGGCAGCGATAGCACGGCCCGTCGAAGGGGCGGAAGACGGTCAGCTGACCCTCGAAGCGGAATACAGAGGCATGGACCACCGGGATGCCGGCGCGGACGGCCGCATCGTTCAGGGTGTAGCGCGTCTCGAAGGTATCGGTGCCATCCAGGATCACGTCGTACCCGGCGATCAGCCGCTCGACGTTCTCTTCGGTGAGCATCTCCTCGTGCGGGACTACGTTCACGTCCGGGTTGAGCGCACGGATCGTCTCCGCCGCCGACTCCGTCTTGCGACGGCCCACGCGATCCGAGGTGTGGACGATCTGGCGCTGAAGATTGGACAGGTCGACCGTGTCGAAATCGACGATGCCCAAGGTGCCTACGCCAGCCGCCGCCAGGTAGAGCATGGCCGGAGAGCCCAGGCCGCCGGCCCCGATGAGCAGCACCTTGGAGTCGAGCAAGCGGGCCTGCCCCTCGATACCCACCTCGGGGATGAGCAGGTGACGGCTGTAGCGCTGCTTCTGCTGCTGTGACAGCACGACCGGCGTCCGCCACGGGCGACCCTCCGACTTCCAACCCTGGAAGCCGCCGCTCATCGACGCGACGTCCGTGTAGCCCATCTCAGCCAGCGTCTGGGCCGCGAACAGGGAGCGGATGCCGCCGGCGCAGTAGAGCACCACGGGCGTGTCGCGATCGGCTACGGCTTCCTCGATGCGCTGCTCCAGGTAGCTCTTGGAGATGTGCATCGCGCCGGGGAGGTGGCCCTCCTCCCACTCGGGGCCCTCGCGCACGTCGACGACGCGTGCGCCTCGCGCCGCCAGCGCTTCCGCCTCAGCGGCCGATACCTCGCGCACGGACGAACGTGCCTCGCGAAGCAGGTCGGTATAGGTCTTGGTCATGGGAAGGGACTCCGGATGGTGAGGACTGACTAGCGAGGCTCTGCGGGGGCCCGCCAGGCCACACGGTCGGCCAGCGCACCCTGGAGGGTCTCGAGGGAAAGCAGTGCGCATTTCAGGCGCGCCGGGCTGATCTCGATGCCCAGGTCGTCCAGCACATCCTGGGCCCCCAGCCGAGCCAGCTCGTCCACCTGCTTGCCCTTGATGCCATCCGTGAGCATAGATGCCGACGCCTGACTGATGGCGCAACCACGCCCGGTGAAGGCCACCTCGTCCACCGTGCCGCTGGCGCCGATGCCCAGCATCATCGTGATGCGGTCACCGCACAGCGGGTTGGAGCCTTCATGGACCGCGTCCGGTGCCGGCAGCGTGCCGAAGTTGTGTGGGCGGCGATAGTGCTCCAGGATCTCGTCCCGGTACAGATCATCCATCGGCCGTTCCTATGCGCCGGCCGCGACGGGCGCCGCCGCGTCGGCGCTCACGCCGTCACGGGCGAAGATGCGCTGGACGTTCTGGAGGCCAGCCACCAGCCGATCGATGTCATCCCGGTCGCTGTACACGTTGAAGCTGGCGCGCGCCGTGGCGGCCTCGCCCAGTCGCTCGTGGAGCGGCTGGGTGCAGTGGTGACCGGCCCGGATGGCCACCGCATCGCGATCGAGCAGCGTGGCCACGTCGTGCGGGTGGATGTCCGGCAGGTTGAAGGTCACGATGCCGGCCCGCTCGCTGGGTGAGGCCGGTCCGAAGATGCGGATCCCGGGCACCTCGCGCGGCAGCAGCTCGAGCGCGTACTCCGTCAGCACGCGCTCATGGGCACGCACATTCTCCATGCCGATCCCCGAGAGATAGTCGAGCGCAGCCCCAAGCCCGATGGCCGCCGCGATGTCCGGCGTACCCGCCTCGAACTTCCAGGGCACGTCGTTGAAGGTGGCCCGGCGCAGGTGCACCTCACGGATCATCTCGCCGCCACCCATGAAGGGCGGCATCTCCTCGAGCAGCTCCTTGCGCGCCCAGAGCACGCCGGAGCCGGTGGGTCCCACGACCTTGTGGCCGGAGAAGACATAGAAGTCGCAGCCCAGAGCCTGGACGTCGACGGGGCCATGGGGCACCGCCTGTGCGCCATCGATGAGCACCAGGGCACCCGCCTCGTGGGCCATGGCCACCATCTCGCGCACGGGATTGATGGTGCCCAGCCCGTTGGAGACGTGGCTGAAGGCCACCAGCCGCGGACGCGTGCGCAGGAGCACCTCGAAGCTCTGCTGGTTCAGGCGTCCCTGTTCGTCCAGAGCGACGAACTCCAGGTCAGCGTCGCGCTCCTGGGTGAGCAGCTGCCAGGGCACCAGGTTGGCGTGGTGCTCAAGCTCCGTGAGCAGGATCGTGTCCGCCTGGCGGATGTTCTGGCGTCCCCAGCTGTAGGCCACCAGGTTGATGCCCTCCGTGGCGCCGCGGACGAAGATGATCTCGTGGCTGTCCGGCGCGTTGAGGAACCGAGCGGCCTTGACGCGCGCGCCCTCGTAGGCCGCAGTCGCCTCCTCGCCGGTGGTGTAGATGCCGCGATGCACGTTGGCGCTGTAGCGCGAGTTGTAGTCGCTCACGGCGTCGATCACGGCGCGGGGCTTGAGCGCCGTGGAGGCCGAGTCGAGGTAGGCCAGGCGCCGGCCCTTGAAGTCCCGCTCGAAGATGGGGAAGTCGGCGCGGATCCGCTGTGGATCGATGGGATCCATGGTCAGTGCGCCGTCGCGTCGAGCGGCTCGGGCGCCTCGACCTCGTCCATGGCGTGCGGCGCGAAGCCGGCCTCGTGAAGGATGGGACCGTAGCCCTCCTGCTCCAGCCGCAACGCCAGGTCGCGCCCGCCGGAGGCCACGATGCGTCCCGCCGCCAGGACGTGGACCACGTCAGGCGTGATGTAGTTGAGGAGGCGCTGGTAGTGGGTGATGAGCAGCACCCCCAGATCTGGGCTGAGCTGGGCATTGACGCCCTCGGCCACGATGCGCAGCGCATCGATGTCCAGTCCCGAGTCGGTCTCGTCCAGGATCGCGAACTCCGGCTGGAGCACGGCCATCTGGAGCATCTCCAGGCGCTTCTTCTCGCCGCCGGAGAAGCCCTCGTTGACGTACCGAGCGGCGAACGAGTCCTCCAGCCTGAGCAGGGCCATCTTCTCGCGCATCAGGCGGCGGAAGTCGCCCATGGTGATCCCGCCGCGGGTCATGTCGGAGGGATCGATCTCCGAGTCGCCGCCTTCCACGCCGCGCCGGCGCGCGTTAAGCGCCGTGCGCAGGAAGCTGGCCACCGACAGTCCGGGGATGGCCGTGGGGTACTGAAAGGCCAGGAAGAGGCCGAGCCGCGCGCGCTTGTCGGGCGAGAGCTTGAGCACGTCCATGCCCTTCCAGAGGACCTCGCCCCTGGTCACCTCGTAGGCTGGGTGGCCCATCAAGGCGTAGGCCAGCGTCGTCTTGCCCGAGCCGTTGCGGCCCATGATGGCGTGGACCTGGCCCTTCTGGACGGTCAGGTCGATGCCCGCCAAGATCTCGCGGCTGCGATCGGCCACCGGTACCACATGCAGGTCTCGAATGACCAGCTCGCGGTCATCACCGGCTGAGGTGGGCAGGGTTTCGGTCACGGGCATCGTCTCGGTGGTGTTCATACGCTGGGCACAGGCTCCTGAAGGGGATGGAAGGGGTGGTCGGGTCGAGGCTGAGCCAGGTCCGCCAGGCTGAGGGAGTCGAGCGCCCCGACCACCGCGTCTCGCACACGCGACCAGAGCAGGTTGACGTTGCA
>JBBSMF010000215.1:0-3787 GCA_038233295.1 Candidatus Limnocylindrales bacterium
ACCTGGCGGCGCTCAAGTACTACGCCATCGCGGAGGGGGAGGCGGCGGGTGCACCGGCGCTGGTGGCTCGCACCGGCTACACCGGCGAGGACGGCTTCGAGCTCTTCCTCGCGCCGGACGACGCCGCCCACGTCTGGGATCGCCTGCTCGCGGCGGGGACCGCAGAGGGCCTGGTGCCGGCTGGCCTGGGCGCTCGCGATACCCTCCGGCTGGAGGCGGGTATGCCGCTCTACGGCAACGAGCTCGGTCCCGACACCACGCCCATGGAGGCCGGCCTGGACCGTCTGGTCAAGTTCGAGAAGGAGGGCGACTTCGTGGGCCGAGCCGCGCTGGAGGCGGCGCGCGATGCGGGACAGCGAAAGCGGCTGGTGGGGCTGCGCCTCCGTGGTCGTGGTATCGCCCGGCACGGCTATCCCGTCCACATCAGCGGAGAGCCGGCGCCGGTCGGCGAGGTCACCAGTGGGACGCTCTCGCCGACGCTGGGCGAGGCCATCGCCATGGCTTACGTGCCCCCCTCCGCGTCCACGCCGGGTACCATGCTGGAAGTCGGCGTCCGCGCCACCCGGGTGCCCGCCGAGGTCGTCTCGCTGCCGTTCTACAAGCGCCCTTCGTGACCGTCGGGTCGAGGGGCCATCGTCCTTCCGGCCGTAGGGCCGGCCCCATCAGCCCCCCTGCAGGGCAAGGAGCGCCGCGCGTGAACGTGCCTGAGGATCTGCGTTACACACCGGACCACGAATGGTTGCGGCTCGAGTCGGACGAGGGCACCGTGGGCATCACGGCCTATGCCGCCGACGAGCTGGGCGACATCGTCTTCGTGGAGCTGCCCGCCGCCGGCACCCGGCTGGAGGCTGGTTCCACGTTCGGCGCCATCGAATCGGTCAAGACCGCCAGCGACCTCTTCGCCCCCGTCAGTGGTGAGATCGTGGCCGTCAACGAGCAGCTGACCGGGTCACCGGAGCTCATCAACAGCGACCCGTACGGGGAGGGCTGGATGCTGCGCGTCCGGCTGGACGATCCCTCAGCGCTGGAGGCCCTGGAGGACGCGGCGGCGTACCGGGCTCGGATCGGGGCTGCCTGAGTCCATGGCCTATGGTCCGCACACGGCCGACGATCGGTGCCGCATGCTGGCGGCCCTGGGGATCGACTCGGTGGACGCTCTCTTCGAGGACATCCCGGCCAGCGTACGCATCACCCGGCTGGACCTGCCCGGGCCCATGGCCGAGTTGGAGCTTGCCGGGCGACTCGAGGCGCTGGCAGCACGGAACAGGACCGACCTGGCCTCCTTCCTGGGGGCCGGCGTCTACCACCACTACGTGCCGCCCGTGGTCGATCACATGCTGCTACGCGGGGAGTTCTACACGGCGTACACGCCCTACCAGCCGGAGATCAGCCAGGGCACGCTGCAGACCATCTTCGAGTATCAGTCCCTGCTCGCGGAGCTGACCGGTCTGGACGTGGTCTCCGCGTCGCACTACGACGGCGCGACAGCCACGGCAGAGGCGGCACTCATGGCGGTCCGCGCCACGCGCCGCGACCGGATCCTGGCCAGTCGTGCCATCCACCGGCACTACCTCGAAGTGACCAGCACCTACTTCACCGGCGCGGGACTGCTCATCGAGGAGCTGCCCACGCTGCCCGACGGGACCACCGACATGGCGGCTCTGGAGAGGGCGCTGGCGGATCCGGACCGTCCCGTGGCCGGGGTGCTCATGGGCCAGCCGAATGCGTTCGGCCTGCTGGAACCGATGGAGGACGCCTCCCGGCTGGCGCACGCGACCGGCGCGCTCTTCATCGCCGTCGTCGAACCAGTGTCCCTGGCCGTGCTGGCGACGCCCGCGGAGTACGGCGCGGACATCGCGGCGGGGGAGGGGCAGCCGCTGGGCATCGCGGCGCAGTACGGCGGTCCGTACCTGGGCATCCTGGCCACGACCACCGCGCTCATGCGACAGATCCCCGGACGGCTGGTGGGCGAGACGCGCGACCTCGATGGGCGCCGAGCGTTCGTGATGACCCTGCGCGCACGAGAACAGGACATCCGCCGGGACAAGGCCGCCAGCAACATCTGTACCAACCAGGCGCTGTGCGCCCTGGCCGCCACGGTCTATCTGGCCACCATCGGTCCCCATGGGCTCCGCGACGTGGCGTCTCTGGGTGCCGCCCGGGCCCGGGAGCTGGAGCATGCGCTGACGGAAGCCGGCGCCGGGCGGCTCCATGACGCGCCCTACCTCAACGAGTTCGCCATCCGTGTGCCCCACGCGCAAGCCGTCCATGACCGCCTGCTCGAGCGTGGCGTTCTGGCCGGCCTGCCCCTCGCCCGCTGGTATCCCGATGACCCCGACCTGCGCGACGCGCTCCTGGTGTGTGCCACGGAAGTGACCACATCCGACGAGATCGCCCGTTTCGCCGGCGCACTTAGCGCGGTGCTGTCTTGAGCGACGGCACCGGTCCGGGCAGCACTGGCCTGGCCAGCGCCTCGCTGGTGGGCGCGGACACGGCGCCGGAAGAGGCGCGTCCGAGCCCGGCCGGCCGGCCGGCCGTGGGTGCCGCGCTGCAACCGACCCTCGCCGAGCTCTCCAAACCGGGTCGCGGCGGTGGCAAGGTGCCCCATCCGCCCCGGGACGCGCTGGCCGGCATACCGACGTCGGCGCTGCGCAAGGATCCGCTCGCGCTGCCGGAGCTCAACGAGCCGGAGGTGGTGCGCCACTTCGTCAACCTCTCGCACCTCAACTATTCGGTGGACAGCGGCTTCTATCCCTTGGGCTCCTGCACCATGAAGTTCAACCCCAAGCTCAACGAGTGGGCCGCGCGGCTGTCCGGCTTCGCCACGCTTCACCCGCTGGCCCCCGACGAGCTGGCCCAGGGCTCGCTGGAGCTGATGCACGAGCTCCAGGAGACTCTTGCGGAGATCAGCGGCATGGCGGCCGTGACGCTGCAACCGGCGGCCGGGGCCCAGGGTGAGCTGACCGGCATCCTGATGATCCGCGCCTATCACGAGGCACGCGGCGACCGCGGCCGGAACGAAGTGATCGTGCCGGACTCCTCGCACGGCACCAACCCCGCCACGGCCTCCATGGCCGGCTTCCGGACGGTGACCGTCCCCTCGGCGGCCGATGGAGGCGTCGACCTTGAGGCACTGAGGGCCGCCCTGGGACCGCGGACGGCCGCCGTCATGCTGACCAACCCTTCCACGCTGGGCCTCTTCGAGCGGCGCATCGTGGAGCTGATCGACGCGGTCCACCAGGCGGGCGCGCTGGCCTACATGGACGGCGCCAACATGAACGCGGTCCTGGGCCGTTTCCGCCCTGGGCAGGCTGGCTTCGACGTGATGCATTTCAATCTGCACAAGACCTTCTCCACACCGCACGGCGGCGGAGGGCCGGGGGCCGGGCCGGTGGCCTGCAACGAGAGACTCGCGGCCTTCCTACCGGCACCGCTCGTGGTGCAGGACCCGGATGGCCGCTTCCGGCTGGAGCGCCCCGGAGAACGCCCCACGGCGATCGGCCGCGTACGCGCCTACCAGGGCAATGTGGGCGTGCTGGTGCGTGCCTTCACCTACATCCGGGCGCATGGGGCCAGCGGGCTGCGGGAGATCAGCGATGACGCCGTCCTCGCCGCGAACTACCTGCGCCAGCGTGTGGGGGAGGGCTACGAGCTGCCCTATCCCGGTCCCTGCAAGCATGAGTTCGTGGCCTCCGGTCGGGTGCTGCGCCAGGAGACCGGCGTCCGCACGCTGGACGTCGCCAAGCGTCTGATCGACCATGGCTTCCACCCGCCCACCATCTACTTC
>JBBSMF010000216.1:0-3763 GCA_038233295.1 Candidatus Limnocylindrales bacterium
AGGGCGGCGCCCCGACATCGTCACGCGGGGCTTCCCCGGCACAGCGCTGATGGACCCACGAGGGTCACGGCTGACTTGAGAACGGCTCGATCATCATGAGCAGCCCGGATGGTACCCGGCGTCCCTGGGCGGCGAGCGCTGCGCCGGACATGCGCTGGCGCCCGGCCTCGAGGGGCCGGCAACCTGAACGGCGGGGTGCTAGCATCGGGCCGCTTACCCGTCGACGACAGACGGACGCAGGGAGGACCCCGATGCTGGACGCGTGGCTGCTGGGCGATCCGTCGCGCCGTTCAGGCTGGGCATGGCTGCTGACGCTGTACGCCGTCGTGGGGCTGCTCATCCTCGCCACGGTCGGCGTGGGCATGACCCTGGCCACCATCCGGGCTCGTGACACGCTCGCTCAGCTGGCGCTCCAGCGCGACAGCATCGTCCGCCTGCTGGACGCCACGGCTGACTCCCTGGATAGTGCCGACGCCTCGGCCGATCGGCTCACATCGACGCTGGGAGACGCGTCCGATTCGATCGCCCGCGGCGCGGGCCTGGCACGGGCGGTGGGGATCGCGGCGCAGGGCGTGGTGCAGGCGAGCGGCCTGGAGATACTCGGGCAGCGTCCCCTGAGCGTGTTGGGTGACCCGTTCGCAGCGGCTGCCTCCGAGGCTACCGCCCTGGCGGACTCGCTGGACTCGACCGGCGCGTCGCTCACTGGTAGCGCTGCCGGTGTGGAGGACCTGGCGGATGATCTGTCCGCCATCGGCACGGAGCTGGCCGAGATCCGCGAGACCGTGGCAGAGGTCGATCTTCGCTCGGGCGCCATCCTGGATCTGGCACTCGGCCTGGGGCTTCTGCTGCTGCTATGGCTGGCCGCGCCGGCCCTCGGCGCGCTGTGGCTGGCGCGTCGCCTCCGGAGCACCGTGGGCCTACGGGCCGCGGGTCCGAAGGAACCGCCAGGCGACTACAGCGTCTGACCCCGCACGTCGACCCATCCGGGCCGACCGCCGTGGAGTCCCAGCCATGCGACGGATGCGACGTTTCCCGGCCGCGGTCGCGGCAACCCTCATCGGGCTCATCCTCTCTGCCTCCCCTGCCCTGGCCTGTGGCGGGTTGATCGGTCCGAACGGCGCGGTCAACCTGCTGCGCACGACCACCTTCGCGGGGTACCACGCGGGCGTGGAGCACTACGTCACGTCCTTCGAGTTCGCCGGCGGGGGCGGCGCTTTCGGCTCCATCACGCCGCTACCGGGCATCCCCAGCAGCGTCGAGCGAGGCGGCGACTGGACGCTCCAACGGCTCATCCGCGAGACCGATCCCGGCCCCGACCTCTTTCTGGCCCGCGCTGCGGCACCAGCCGAAGCCGGGGCTGATGTGGAGATCCTGCTGGAGACCACCATCGATGCCCTGGACATCACCGTCCTGAAGGGCGGTGGCGACGCGGTGGGTACGTGGGCCGCGGCCCAGGGCTTCCGCTTGCCGCCCGATGCGCCCGAGCTGCTCGACTTCTACGCCAGCCGCAGCCCCATCTTTCTGGCCGCTGCCTTCGATGCCGATGCGGCCGCCGAGCGTGGCCAGGCTATCGGCGACGGGACGCCGGTACACGTCACCATCCCCACACCCGACCCGTGGGTCCCGCTACGCATCCTGGGCCTGGGCAAGACCGGCGTCGAACGCGTCGAGGCGGACATCTACCTGCTCACGGACCGCCAGCCGACGATGCTGCCCCAGCCGGGCGGCGACGGTCTCTTCCTCGACCACAGCGCAGCCGCCAGCGGCTCGCTGCTGGATGACCTGCGGCCCGACGCCGGGATGGAGTGGATCCCGGCCTCCGCCTGGCTGTCCAAGGTGCGCATCGACACGGCCGCCGCCGACCTGCGCTACGACCTGGCCATCGACGCCAGCGGTCAGGGCACGCCGTCGCGGCTGGCCGCCGGTCTTGACCTACCGGGGATCACGGCAACGCCCGCCGACGATCCTTCCTTCCGGGCGCTGCTGCTGGTGGCCCTGATGCTCATCGCCGGCGGTGTGGGTCTCGTGGCCATGCCCATGCCGGCCTCCCGAGCTCGCGGCTGACCATGAGGTCCGGAGGCCGGCGGCTCCTCGTCGGCTTGCTGCTGGCTTTCCCGGTAGTCAGTGGCTGCGCCGGCGCCGCGGCCTCGAGCAACGTGGAGATCGTGGCGCGGTACTCGAGCTTCGAGCCGTCCAGCGTCACGGTGCAAGCGGGTCGTCCGATCCACTTCTTGCTGCGCAATGACGATCCCATCGACCACGAATGGATCGTCGGCGACGAGGTCGTCCATGCCGAGCACCGAGCGGGCACCGAGACGGCTCACGGCGACCGCGCCACCGAGCAGAGCATGCCGGCCCTGGACGAGGTGAGCACGACGGTCACCTTCGCTGAGCCCGGGAGGTATGCCTTCGCCTGCCACCTGCCGGGCCACGAGGCATACGGCATGGTCGCCACGATCATCGTCACAAAGGGCTGAGCCCTGCGGCACCGCCAAGCGCCGCGTACCATCGGCATATGTGCCGATCCATCAAGACCCTGCACCGTTCCGAGGCTCCACCCACCGAGGAGGAGATCCGCGCCGCGGCTCTCCAGTTCGTGCGCAAGGTGAGTGGCTACCGCACGCCCGCTCGGCGTAACGAGGCCGCCTTCCAGGCAGCGGTGGACGAGATAAGCCAGGCGTCACGCCGGATGTTGGAGACACTCGCTCCTCGAGCCCCGCGAGAGACAGCTCGCACAGACGCCGCTTGAGGCACCGACGCGCCACCGCTTCGGTGGCGCGCGGCAGGACTCCTTGTCATCCCTGGAGCACGTTCAGGATGGCTCCCGCGATAGCCCCTGCCACCATCACCGCGACCACCAGGAGCGCGACCACCAGGGCGATGATGGCCCCGAAGAAGAGCCACGAACCACGCGCGCTGCGAGTGGGATCCAGAGCGTGACGCTCGAAGAGCCGCAGATTGCGGGTGTTGGACTTGTAGAGGAAGTCGAAGGCATCGCCGGCCAGTGGAACGATCCCCACTAGCGCGTTCAGTAGCACGTTGAAGGACATCTGCGCGATGACGATCCGCGGCAGCCCAGCCTGGACGGCGCGCAGCACGATATACGAACCGGCCGCCGCACCGAACAGGTCGCCCACGACCGGCAGCAGACCGATCAATGGACCGATCCCGAAGCGGTGGCGCGTGCCGGGCAGCGCGAAGGACTCGTCGAGAAGCCACGCCAAGGCTGCCACATGCCGGCGAGTGGCATCGACCCTTCTCCGACGACGGTCGTCGCCTCTCGCTCCGGCGCCGGCGTCACCATCGGTCATGGTCGAGCGGCGGCCGTGGCTAACGGTCCCGTTCCGCGGACTCCTTGAGCACGGCCTGCGCGGCCGCCAGCCGGGCGACAGGCACGCGGAACGGGGAGCAGGAGACGTAGTCCAGGCCGATCTCATGGCAGAAGGCTATCGATGCCGGGTCGCCGCCGTGCTCGCCGCAGATGCCGATCTCCAAGCCCGGCCGAGCGCCGCGACCCTTCTCCACGGCCGTCCGCATGAGCTGTCCCACGCCCGACACGTCCAGTGTCTGGAAGGGGTTGGAGGGCAGGATCCCGCGCTCGACGTAGGACAGCAGAAAGCCACCCTCGGCGTCGTCCCGGCTGTAGCCGAAGGCCATCTGCGTCAGATCGTTGGTGCCGAAGGAGAAGAACTCCGCGTGTGGCGCGATCTCGTCGGCGGTCAGCGCACCACGCGGGACCTCGATCATGGTGCCGAACTTGTAG
>JBBSMF010000217.1:0-3743 GCA_038233295.1 Candidatus Limnocylindrales bacterium
TGGTGCCTGCGGTGACGTGCCGCCGGCGGAGTACGAGGCGGCATACTGGGCCGACCGTCAGGCGGTCCCCGCCGCCTGAACCCTATCGATCGGGTCTCCACAAAACCCAGTGCGGTTCAAACGGCCAGCGCATCGGTGCCTCGCTCGGTGCACTCCGTCGTCGGGCCAGGCTGCGCCAGGAGGACGTGGCTCGGGCGGCCGGCGTCAACCGCTCGACGATTGCGCGTAAGTTCCTGTCACATTCCCGTGTGGTGGGCGTAACGCGGAACCGGTCATCCATCAGACGGGTGAGGGTCGGGGCGAAGGGTCGTTGAGTAGCGGATCGGAGCGTGGATCCGACGGCGGAGGCTGGTCCAGGTGCCGTCATCGGGTCATATCGGGCGCTCTGGTGCGCGTCGTCAGACTTAGCGCCCGCCTCACGGCAATCTGAGGGGAACTGGACGCTGCCGTCGACTTGACGCACGCCTCACGGGCATGTGGGGGGAGAACGGCACGGCAACGGTTAGCGCTCGCTTCAAAGGGATCTAGAGGGGAACGGCGCACGCGGCCGCTCCGACCGGTCGCGTCGCGTAGACTCGCGGCCGTCCGTTGATGCGCAGCGCCCGTGCGCACGGGCGCTGCGCGGCGGATGCCGTCGATGTGGCAGAGGAGGGGTCGTGGCACGCTCCTGGGACGCGATCGTGATCGGCGGCGGGCACAACGGCCTGGTGAGTGCCGCCTACCTGGCGCGTGCCGGCATGAGCACGCTGGTGCTGGAGCGGCGTTACGTGCTGGGCGGTGCCTCCGTGACCGAGGAGATCGTGCCCGGCTTCCGCTTCAGCGTGGCCAGCTACGTCGTCAGCCTGCTGCGCCCCGAGATCATCCGCGAGCTCCAGCTCCCTCGACACGGGCTGGAGATACTGCCGCTGGACGGGACGTTCACGCCGCTGGAGGGCGACTACCTGTGGCGCACCAACGATCACGCCCAGACGATGCGCGAGATCCGCCGCTGGTCGGCCACGGACGCCGAGGCGTACGAGGAGTATGGCCTCCTCATGGTCGAGATGGCGCGCTTCATCAAGCCCATCCTCTCGGCCGTCCCTCCGGACACCATCCGACCCGACCCGCGCGAACTCCTGCCGCTGGGCGGCCTGGCGCGCACCTTCGCCGGCCTACCGCGACGAGAACAGACCGCGTTCATCCAGCTAATGACCATGAGTTCGTCCGACTTCCTGGACCAGTGGTTCGAGACCGACCCGCTCAAGGCGACCATGGCCGCGTCAGGGATCATCGGCACGTTCCTGGGCGTACGCTCGCCGGGCACGGCCTACGTCCTGCTGCACCACTACATGGGCGAGATCGACGGCGCGTTCCGAGCCTGGGGCATCCCGCGCGGGGGGACCGGCGGCGTCAGCGAATCGATCGCCTCCGCGGCACGCGCCAATGGCGCCACCATCAGGACCGAGGCACCGGTCGCTCGCATCGACGTGCGCCACGGCCGGGCGACCGGAGTCACGCTGGAGTCCGGCGAGGAGCTCCAGGGCAAGGTGGTCCTCTCCAGCGCCGACGCGCATCAGACCTTCCTGCGCATGCTCGAGCCGGAGATGCTGGAACCCGCCTTTATCGAGGAGGTCCGACGTCATCGCTTCCGCGGCTCGTCGGGCAAGGTCAACCTGGCTCTCGATGGCCTGCCCGACTTCACCTGCCTGCCCGGGCCTGGTGAGCACCTGCGCGGGGCGATCAGCTTCTCGCCCGGCATCGAGTACATGGAAGAGGCCTACATCGATGCCAAAGAGGGTCGCTTCAGCCGGCGGCCCTACACGGACGTGATCATCCCCACGCTGGTGGACCCGTCCATGGCCCCGCCGGGCAAGCACGTCATGAGCTGCTTCGTGCAGTACGCGCCGTATCACCTCAACGAGGGGACCTGGGACGACGCCCGCCGCGAGGCCTTCGGCGACGCTGTGATCGACGTCATCGCCGAGCGCGCACCCAACATCCGCGAGCTCATCGTGGGGCGGCAGGTGCTCACCCCCCTGGACATCGAGCAGACCTTTTCCCTCACCGAGGGCAACATCTTCCAGGGTGAGCTCAGCCTGGAGCAGCTCTTCTTCAACCGGCCCGTGCCCGGCCACGCCCGCTTCCGAACGCCCATCCGCGATCTGTGGCTGTGCGGCTCGGCGGTGCATCCCGGCGGCGGGATCATGGGCGCGCCGGGCCGCATCGCCGCACTCCAGGTTCTGCGCTCCCGACGGCTCGCGGCGTGACGGCCGGCGGCGTGGCGTGACGGCCGGCGGCGCGGGGCCATGACGGCCGAACGCGGCCGGACCCGGTACGCCTACGACGCGATCGTGATGGGCGGCGGGCACAACGGTCTTGTCTGCGCTGCGTACTTGGCCCGCGGCGGTCTGCGGACGCTGCTCTTGGAGCGGCGCGGGCAAATCGGTGGTGCCGCTGCCACGGCGGAGCTGGCACCGGGCGTCCGCGTGCCGCTCCTGGCGCACAGCGTGGGGCGGCTGCGACCCTCGGTGGCACGCGATCTCTATCTGGGCAGGCACCGGCTTCGGTTGGTGGCTCCGCAGGTCCGCAGCGTGACCCTGCGACCGGACGGACCGCCGCTCACGCTCTGGGGCGATATGGAGCGGACGGCCTCCGAGCTGGCCGCCGAGTCAACGAAGGACGCCGCGGCCTACACCGGCTTCGACCGCCAGACGCGCGCGCTCGCTGGTCTGCTGGCGCGGATGATGGCGATGACTCCGCCCGAGCCGTCGCGGGCGGGCATGGGCGACGCGCTGGGTGCCCTTCGTCTCGGGCTGGGATATCGCAGGCTAGGCACCCAGGATGGCCGCGCGTTCCTGCGTGTCCTGCCCATGCCCGTCGCCGATCACCTTGAGGACTGGTTCGACGGCGACGCCCTTCGTGCCACCTTGGCCTGGCGCGCCGTGCGCTATTCAGCGATGGGCCCGCGTGACGCCGGCTCCACCCAGACGTTCCTGGCGGACTCGGCCGGCACCGACCATGGCGCGGCGGGCGAGATGGTCTTCGCCCGGGGCGGCCCGGGAGCGCTGGCCGATGCGCTGGCGGCCGCCGCCGCTGCGGCCGGTGCCACGATCCGTACCGGTGCCGTGGTCGAGGCGGTGAGGACCCGCGGCGACCGCGCGACCGGCGTGGTGCTGAGCAACGGGGAGGAGATCGAGGCGGCTGTCGTCGTCTCGGGGCTGGACCCCAAGCGGACGCTCCTGACCCTGCTGGATCCAGCGCTGCTCGGGCCGCACCTGGGCTGGCAGGCGGGCAACCTTCGACTGAAGGGCTCCGTGGCCAAGGTGAACCTGGCCCTTGCCGAGCTGCCGCGCTTCAGCGGCATCGCCGATCCCGACGAGGCACGGCGCCGCTTGCGAGGCCGCATCATCCTCGCTCCTTCGCTGGCCGCGATCGATCGTGCCGCCGATGCGGTCAAGGGCGGGCGAACGGCGCAGCGTCCCATCCTGGAGGCGACCGTGCCATCTCTCGTCGACCCATCCCTGGTCGATGACGACGCGCCGGCCAAGCACGTGATGAGCATCCTGGTCCAGGGCACCCCGTACCACCGTCGCGACGGCGACTGGGACACCCATCGGGAGGCACTCGGGGACCGCGTCCTGGACGAGCTGGAGAGCGTCGCGCCGGGGATCGGCAGGCTGGTGATCGCCCGACAGGTGATCACGCCGCTGGACCTGGAGCGTGATCATGGCCTGACGGAGGGCCACCCGCTGCACGGGGAACCA
>JBBSMF010000218.1:0-3724 GCA_038233295.1 Candidatus Limnocylindrales bacterium
CAGATGATCGTCCGATGCACGGCCTCATCAGCAGCGGGACGTGTCTCGATCTCCACCTCGGCCGTGCGACGAAGGAGATGCAGATCGTCGTCCGAGAAGCGTTCCATCCGCCGATGGTATCGCGCGCCCTCGTCCCGTTGCAGGCCTGGGGCCGATCGCTCAGGAGGCGTAGATCAACTGAGAAGCAGCACTGCTGCGGACATCGGGGGCAGGCGAACCGACTCGCCCTCCATGACGGTGACCTCAGACGACGCGAGGGCGACACGCCAGGGACCGGCGCCGTCCAGCGGGATGAGTCGTCCCTCCCCGGACAAGTTGCACGCCAGGCGCGAGCCGGGGCGGGCCACGACCAGCCAGCGAGCCTCCTCGTCGAAGGTCGCCCTGGCTGGTGGTCCTGCCCAGAGCGCCGGTGTCGAGCGACGCAGCCGGATCAGCGACCGATGCCACTGCAGCAGCGAGGCGTGCGGCTCTCGCTCGCGCTCGGACCAGTCCAGCCTTGATCGCTCGAAGGTCACCACGTCCTGCGGGTCGGGCACTTGGTCGGCGGCCCAGCCGAAGGACTCGAACTCGTGCGTCCGCCCAACGCTGACCGCCTTCGCCAGCGCTGGATCCTGGTGGTCGGTGAAGTACTGGAACGGCGTGGAGGCGCCCCACTCCTCGCCCTGGAAGAGCATGGGCACGAACGGCCCGAGAAGCACGAGCGCCGCGGCGACCTTGAGCGCATCCCCAGACATCAGCGCTCCACTCCGCTCGCCCAGCGCCCGGTTGCCGATCTGATCGTGGTTCTGGAGATAGCCCAGGAAGCGCGACCGCGGCAGATCTTCCACGGCTCGGCCATGGACCCGGCCCCGAAACGGTGAATGACGACCGGCGTAGGCGTAAACGTCCTCGAGAGCCCGTGCCAGCTCCGGCAGTCCCGCCGCGAAGTCGACGTAGTAGCCGCCGGTCTCGCCCGTCAGCGTCACGTGCAGCGCGTGATGGAAGTCGTCGCTCCAGGCCGCGTCGATGCCGTAGCCGTGCTCCTCTCGCGGGCGCACGATGCGCGGGTCGTTGAGGTCGCTTTCCGCGATGAGCACCAGCGGGCGCCCGACCTCCCGCTCCAGAGCGTCCACCTCGCGCGCCAGCTGCTCCAGCAGATGCGTCGCGGAGAGGTCGACGAAGGCGTGCACGGCGTCGATGCGCAGCCCGTCGAGGTGGTAGTCGCGCAGCCACATCAGCGCGTTGTCCACGAAGAAGCGGCGGACCTCGTCGCTGCCGGCGTCGTCCAGGTTGACCGCGGCGCCCCACGGCGTGTGGTACCGCTCCGTGAGATACGGACCGAACCTCGGCAGGTAGTTGCCGTCTGGCCCGAAGTGGTTGTACACGACGTCAAGGAGGACGGCCAGGCCTCGTGCGTGCGCGGCCTCCACCAGCCGCTTGAGCCCGTCCGGGCCGCCGTAGGCGTGGTGGGGCGCGAAGAGGTCGACCCCGTCGTAACCCCAGCCGCGATCGCCCGGGAACTCGTTGACCGGCATGAGCTCGAGGTGAGACGCGCCCAGCGCCACCACGTCATCCAGCCGCTCGATGGCCGAGTCGAAGGTCCCTCCCGGCGTGAACGTCCCGATGTGCAGCTCGTAGATGACCCCAGAGGCCAGGTCCGGCGAGCTCCAGCCGGCGTCTGACCAGTCGGATCGCTCGTGATCGACCCAGCGCGACCGACCATGGACGCCTTCGGGCTGCCACGGCGACCGCGGGTCGGGCAGTGGCTCAGCGCCGTCCAGGGCGAAGGCGTAGTCCGTGCCGTCCTCGAGGATCTCGGACCCGCTCTCCCACCAGCCGCCGCCCACGCTACGCATCGCGAGACGGTCGTCGCCCAGAAGAAGCTCGACCTGCCCCGCGGCGGGCGCCCACACCCGTGCCCTGCCGCTCAGCCTTCGACCTCCCGGACCAGGAGTGCCACCGGAAAACGTGCCAGCAGATCAGAGAGCGGCAGACGGCCACCCTCGGACTCATCGCTGGTCAGAGCGTTCCGCCACGAACCGGCGGGCATCTCCACCGACGTATCTCCCCAGTCGCGCCCCAGACCGAGGACCAGCCGCGGCACCACCGTGGCGACCGCCCCGCCGCGCACGAAGCAGACGGCGTGCGACGCCTTGCGCCCCTCCACGGGAAGCGGCCGGTACGTGCCGGTCGTCGGGGCGAAGGCCGCTGGGCGCTCGCGTCGGACGGCCAGGGCCCGCTGGATCAGCCACAGCTTCGGCAAGCCCTCGCTCAGCCGCGGCATGACGTCCTCCGGCGACAGTCCCGGAGACTCCTCGACGAGTCGCTCGCGCAGATTGAAGTCGATCGGCCGCCGATTGTCCGGATCGACCAGGCTGTGATCCCACAGCTCCGTGCCCTGATAGATGTCCGGGATGCCGGGCATGGTCAGCTTGAGCAGAGTCATGGCCAGCGACGTGATCCGCGCCGGGTGGGTCAGCTTCTCGACGAAGGCTTCCAGGTCCCGCAGGAAGGATTCGCTGTCGAGGGCCTTGGCGATGAAGTCGCTGAGCGCCGCTTCGTAGGCCTCATCCGGGCGGGTCCAGGACGTGTGCAGCTTCTGCTCGCGGACGGATTTGAGCATGGCCTCCTGCACCCGCTCGATCTCGATGGGCCAGGCACCCACCAGGGTCTGGTAGAGAAACCACTCGGTGTTCCTGTCCGGCATGTCCCGCCGCCGATATGGCGCGTTGATGCTCGCCCAGCGCCGCACGGCGGCGTCCCACGCGTCGGGCATCTCCGAGAGCAGATGGATGCGCGCGCGTGTGTCCTCGCTGCGCTTGGTGTCGTGCGTGGAGGTGGACAGCATGGTCTCTGGCCAGTGCTGCTGGATGGCCATGTTGTCGCCGTGGAAGCGTTCCACGGGGACGCCGAACGCGGCCGGATCGCCGCCCACCTCATTGAGCGAGATGAGCCGATCGAAGCGGTAGAAGGCGGTGTCCTCGACTCCCTTGGCCATCACGGCGCCGGTCAGCTGCTGGAAGCGCATGGCCAGCTCCGACTCGAGCGGGCCGCGCAAGCGGACGCTGAGGATGTCTCCCAGGAAGTCGAAGAGGTCGGCGTCCAGGTCGTCTCGACGTGCCTTGGCGGCTCGCACGGCGGTGGAGATGACGGCCTCATCCTGCGGCGAGACCTGACCTGACTCGGCGCGAACGTACGAGCGATAGACGGGGAACGAGACGCAGATCTCGCGCAGCGCCTCGTGCAGGTCGTGGCGCGTGTGATCGCGCTGACGCCGGTGCCGCTCGCAGATGCGCAGCGCCAGCGCCGTGAGTCGATTGAGCTCGGAGCCGAGGATCTCACGCAGGACCAACTGCTTGCCGTCCTGAACGACCTGCTGGAGCGTCTCATCCAGCCCGCTGAAGTCGACGTACGAGCGCGTCAGATGGTCCTCTCCAGCTTGGTCGACGAACAGCCCGTCGACCCGGTGCAGGGCGTCATAGCCAGTCGTCCCGGCCACCGGCCACGCGCGCAGCCGCTCCCCGGGTTCGAGGATCTTCTCAACGACCAGCCACGCTTCCGGGTCGGCCCGTCGCAGGCGATCGAGGTACTCGGCGGGATCGCGCAGGCCGTCGGGGTGATCGATGCGCAGGCCGTCCAGGGAGCCCTCGCGCAGCCAGCCCAGCACCAGCGCATGGGAGTCGGCGAAGACCGTCTCATCTTCGATGCGCATGCCGGCCAGCGTGGTGACGTCGAAGAAGCGCCG
>JBBSMF010000219.1:0-3718 GCA_038233295.1 Candidatus Limnocylindrales bacterium
GCAGCCACGTGAGCGCCCACTCCCGCAGCGCGGCTGAGCCGAGGCCGCCGTGGACCTCCAGGTCCAGGACCGGCGCCAGGTTGCGCGGCATGAGATCCGCGTGGCGCAGGAACCACTGGGCCTCGAGTCGTGCGTCGGTGCGCACGCTGCCGCCCTGGCGTCCGGGACGAGCGAAGTGATAGGCCGTGAACCTCAGTCCGACCTTCTCGGCGCGCGTCTTGTTGCGGTCGTACCAGTCGTCCTTCATCCGGGTGCCGTCGGTCGCTTTGACGATGGTGAAGTCGATGCCATCCTTGGCCACCTGGCGCCAGCGGACATAGCCCTGCCAGTGCGACACGTCGATCCCAGCGATGTGATCGAGGCCGCGAGCCGCAGCGCTGTCCGCCCCGGCGGTCAGCTGCGGCGCCGCCTGGGCATCGAGTGATGACGGTCCCGCGGCAAAGGTGGGGGCGGTGGTCAGGACGGCAAGCACGAGCGCCGCTGGGGCGGCACTCAGGAACGATCTCTTCTTTCCGGTCACGGCGGCAGAACCCCTCGGTGGTCCTCGGTGCAGCACGACATCGGCTGCGTACCTGGGGATGGTCTGGCAGGGAGCCTCCAGCGTCCCTCCGCCGGTGGTGCCAGTGCGCACCGTGACTTTGGATACGATGTGCAGCAGGTCAATGATTACACGACCCGTCTAGGCCTTGGCCCGCCGTGCCGCCTTGCCAGCGCGTTTGGCGTCCTGGTAACGGGCCAGGGCTTCCTCCGAATCCACGTCGCCCAGGGTGGGCTGGTCGGGCAGCACAGCTTCCCACCCGTCGAGCGCCACCTTGAGCCGCCGCGCCAGCGTGACCAGCAGGCCATCGGCCTTCATCTGGCCGATCCCGGGCAGATCCAGCAAGCGTCGGCGCAGGTCTGCCGCGTCCGTGGCGTCATCCCAGATCCGCGCAGGATCGCCGCCGTACCGCTCCGTCACGGCCGAGCACAGCTCGTGGGCCCGGCGCGCCATGCTCCCGGGGTATCTATGCAGGGCGGGCCGCTCACGGAAGACCTGCTCGAGCTGGCCCGGATCCATGGCCGCGATCCGCCCAGCATCAAGCGTCCCGAGGCGGCGGCTCAATTCGAGCGGGCCGCTGAAGGCCTTCTGGACAGTGACCTGCTGGTCGAGCATGAAGCCGAGAAGTAGGGCCATCGGCTCCCGCACGAGGAAGGCGTCAGCCTCCGGATCGCCGCTGAAGTGCAACCGGTCGACCGGAGGACGAGAAGGGGTCACTCGAGGGATGGTACGCCTCCCGTCCAGCGAGCGACCTGCGCCTGCCTCGCCGTCATGTCGCGGGACGGCGACGCCTGCTCGATGACCCCTTGCGTGGCAGGCGTACCATGGTCTGGAAGAGGTGGTGCCGAGCGTGTCGAACGACCATCGTCGAAAGGATCCTCGGATCGGCCGGAGCGATGAAGCGCTGAACGGCGTGTCGTCGCTGCTGAGCACACAAGACGAGACTCGCGGCTCGACGAACCTCGCCACCCGGCCTCGCGCCGGAAACATCAGCACCGACATGCGGGCCGGCATACCCGGGTGACCCGGGGGGCATGCGCACAGGACCCACGTTCGCTGGAACGTGGGTCGTTCGATTCACGGACCCGCCCCAGGACCTTCGCACCATAGTCAAGCGCGGTCGCAGCCGGCAGCGTAGTGCTGGCTACGCTATACTTCCTTGACCCAAGGTCATGCCGCAGGTCTGAGCACCCATCGTCCTCGCTCCCGCGGTACCCAGGGCACATCTCATACGACTCCGAGCCGCTGATGTGGCTCGTTGAGCCTCCACTCATGTTGGAGCGGTCCGGCATGGACGCACACGCGCTGCCAGACCGCCCAGGAAAGCGATCATGCTCAATACCAGACCATTCTCCACATCCACCCTCAGCCAGCGCGCGAGCGCGCGGAGACGGCTGCGGCGCAACGGCACGGCGAACCGTGGCCTCTACTGTCGCACCAACGGCTGCACCACGTACATGGAGCTCGACCTCGCCGGTCGGGCGATCTGTCCCATCTGTGGCGCGAGCAGCCGCCCTTGCTGAACCGGCGCGCCACCCGCGCTAACCTGCGGGCATGCTCGACGACAGCCACGGACCAGCCATTGGCGAGCGCCTCGCCCGGGAGGGCCGCGTGGTCATGCTCGGTACCCGAGGCCGCATCTCGGGAATGACGGCCCGTGCTGCGGTCGGCTTCGTGGAGGAGACCGACGGTACGCTCCTCGTGGCGGCCGGCAGCCCCTCGGCGCACTGGGCACGGAACCTGGCTGCCCACCCTTTCCTGACGGCCGAGTGGGCCGGACGTGGCGGCCGTTATCGCGCGGAGCCCCTGGAGGGCGAGGCCTTCGCCGCGGCTATCTCGGCGCTCATCCTCCGCTACGGGACACCCGCTGAACGGCTGGGGCGTGGTCCGGCCTTCAGGCTGCATCCCCAACCCGGCGAGCGGCCGGCGGATGAGTGAGACGCGCGAGACCTATATCGAGCGGATGATCCGCGAGGCACAGGAGCGCGGCGAGTTCGACGGGCTCTCCCACCACGGCCGGCCTCTGGCGCGGCCCACCGGCCCTGGCGCGGGAGAGTGGGAGCTTGCCTTCTCCATGTTGCGCAACGCTGGCATGGCGCCTCCCTGGATCGAGGCGGACAAGGAGTGTCGGCGGATACGTGCCGAGCGGGATGCCCTGCACGAGAGGGCGCGGGACGCCTCACCCGTCAGCCACAGCTGGTATCGACGCCGGCTGCGGGAGCTCGTCGCCGCGCACGCGCAGGCTGTGGAGTCGCTCAACGCCGCGGCTCCCAACGAGCGGCTGCATCGCCGGCCGCTGGTCCTGTCGATCGAGATGGAGGCTCTCGAGCGCATCCTCGTGCAGGCCGAGACCGAGCCGGCGAGGTCGGATGACCGGCACCCCCTGTAGACTGCGGCGATCTTGACCTTCGATACGCTTGGGCTTAGCCCCGAGCTCCTCCGCGCCGTGTCCGACGAGGGCTACACCGAGCCGACGCCGGTGCAGAGCGGGGCCATCCCGTTGATCCTCCAGGGCCGCGACCTGCTGGGGCGGGCGCAGACCGGCACCGGCAAGACCGCCGCCTTCGCCTTGCCCATCCTTGAGCGCCTCAAGCCACAAGCCAACTCGAGCTTCTCGCCAGCGCGCCACCCGGTGCGCGTGCTGGTCGTGACACCCACCCGCGAGCTGGCCGTGCAGGTGGAAGAGAGCTTCCGCGCCTACGGCCGTCACCTGCCGCTCCGCTCCACGGTGGTCTACGGGGGTGTGCCCATGGGTCCGCAGGACAAGGCGCTGGCGAGCGGCGTGGAGATCCTGGTGGCCACACCGGGACGCCTGCTCGATCATGCCGGCAGCCGGACCGTCAACCTCGGTCAGGTCGAAGTGCTGGTCCTCGACGAGGCCGACCGGATGCTGGACATGGGCTTCATCGATGACATCCGCCGGATCATCGCCCTGCTTCCGCCCAAGCGCCAGAACCTGCTCTTCTCGGCCACCTTCTCGGCCGAGATACGCCGCCTGGCGGGGACCATCCTGGCGAACCCGGCCGAGGTCGATATCGAGCCCGCCGTGACCTCCGCCGAGATGGTCGATCAGGTGGTCTACCTGGTCGATGCGCTCAAGCGCCGCGAGCTCCTGGCGCACCTGGTGCGCACCCGAGACCTGCGTCAGGTGCTCGTCTTCACGCGCACCAAGATCATGGC
>JBBSMF010000220.1:0-3705 GCA_038233295.1 Candidatus Limnocylindrales bacterium
CACGAAGCGGCTCGTGCCGAGCTGGATGGTGCCGAGGGGGCTCTGCGGCAGGCCGAGCGGCGCCTCGCTGATGAGCAGGGGCGGCTCGAGACGGCTCGCGCCGGTATCGCTGCGCTGGATGCCTGGATCGCCGCCGCGGATGACGGCCGGCTGTTCCGATCCGCTCGTGCCCGCGGCGGCCGTCGACTGGCGGAAGGGCTCGAGGTAGAGGCCGAGCTGCGGGTGGCCGTGGAAGCGGTGCTGGGCGACGCCCTGACGGGCTTCCTGGTGGACGCTGCGGTGGCGCTCTCGCTCAGCGAGTCGGCCCGCGGAACGATGGTGCTGCGCGACGGCGGCCCGAGGAGTCGTCCAGCAGAGAGCACGCGCATCGAAGCCGCGGCGCTGGCGGCCGGCGGCGGCCGCCTGTCCGACGCCCTCCGGCGTGATCCGGCCGGTGCCGTCGCTCCGCTGCTGACACGCGCGGTGTGGGTGCCGGCACTCTCCGATGCTCTGGATCTGCGGTCCACGCTCCCGACCGGTTGGCGCGTGGCGACGAAGGACGGAGCGCTGCTCACCGACGAGGGGGTGGTGCGGATCGGCGGCGGAGAGTCCGTGCTGGCGCGCCAGGAAGAACGAAGTGCTCTGTTGCGAACGCTGGCGCCTCTGGAGGAAGCGACGGCCGCGTCGTCTCAGGCGCGGTCCGAGGCGGCTGCCCGACGATCGAAGGCCGCTGAGGCGGTGGAACGCGCGCGCAGCGCTCAGCACGTGGCGCACCGAGAGCGTCGCGTCGCCGAGGAGCAGGAACGAGCCGCCATACGGACAGCCGAGACGGCCGCTCGCGAAGCCGCCTGGCAGCTGGCTCAGCGGGATAGAGCGGCTGTCGCGTCGAAGCTGGCCGTCGCGGCCGCGGCGGCCGTGCGGGATGAACGGGACGATCCGCACTCGGGCGAGGAGCGCGACGCTGGCGACGGGTCGGGGGAGAAGACAGCGGCCGGCGAGGCGTCATCGCAGAGTCGGGCTCCGGCCACTGAGCTGGCCGCCGCTGAGGAGCGCGTCCGAGCACTCCGCCAGCGCCGAGAGAGCCTGGCCGCATCGGTCTCAGCGCGGGCCCGAGAGCGCCAAAGGAACCTGGAGGGCCGTCGCCGCACTGAAGTCGCCCTGGCCATGGACGAAGCGCGCGCGGAGCAGGTAGATGGAGAGACCGATCGCCTGGTCGCAGCGGCCACGGATGCTTCCCGAAGCCTCACCGAAGCTCGGGCCCACCTGGCCACCGCGAGCGCCGAGGAAGAACGCCTCTCCGCTGCGCTGCGGGAGATCCTGGAAGGCAGCGGTGACGACCGCGACCGGCTGCATGCTGCGGAGCGCGAGGCCGTCGACCAGCGGGAGCGGCTGCGTGCGGCGGAGGGCCGGAGTCGATCGGCGGAAGTCGCGGAGATGGAGACGCGACTGCGCGGAGATGCGGTCCGAGAACAGATACTCGTGGAGCTGGCGGGGATCGGCAGGGAGGGCTTGGCGGCGCTGTCGCGTGAGACCGGAGCCTCGGATGAAGGCGCGGCAGCCGGTCATCCGATCGAGGCGGCTTTCGACGTGGTCGTTGCCGGAGGAGGCCCGGACACGATCGGAGCCGAGGCTCTGCCCGCGGCGCTCGAGTCCGCCCTGGACGCTGCGATGGCGGTCTGGCAGGCGAGTGCCGCTACATCGCTGCCGACTTCATCCGGCCCTTCGCCGGGCCGACTGGCCGCGCTTCGGCGCCGCTACCACGATCTGGGGGCGAGCAATCCTTTCGCGGCGGAGGAGTACGCCGAGGTCGCTCTGCGGCTCGAGACCCTGGACGCTCAGCGCGCCGACATGGAAGGGGCCATCCGCTCCACTCGCGAGTTGATCAGCGAGCTGAGCGCGCTGATCAGCAGCCAGTTCCGCGCCACATTCGCTGCCCTGGAGGGTGCCTTCGGCCGCCGATTCCAGCAGCTCTTCGATGGCGGCGAGGCGCAGCTCTCCCTGACCGACCCGGAGGACCTGTCGCGCACCGGCGTGGAGATCACTGCGCGGCCTCCGGGCAAGAAGCGCCAGCCGCTGGCCATGCTCTCCGGAGGCGAGCGGGCCCTCACGGCGGTGGCTCTGCTCATGGCCATGCTAGAGGTCCACCCCGTCCCGTTCTGCGTGCTGGATGAAGTCGACGCAGCGCTCGACGAGGCCAACATCGGGCGCTTCTCGGCTGCACTGCGGAGCTTGGCCGAGCGGATCCAGTTCATCGTCATCACCCACAACCGCGGCACCATCGAGGCCGCTGATGCCCTGTATGGGGTGACCGTCGATGACGACGCTGTCAGTCGCGTCATCTCCCTGCGGCTGGCTGAGCTGGATCCGGGCACCTTGACCCTGATGGCGTCGGAGGCGTGACGCGGTAGGCTGACATCGATGACCCAGACTGACGAGACGAGCCTCAAACCCAGCCTCGAGGCCGGTGTGGCGCGGAGCCGGGCCGGCTTCGCCACCCGATTGCGGGGGCTCCTGCGTGGCAGTCCCGACGAGGGGACGTGGGAGGAGGTCGAGGAGACGCTGATCGCCGCCGACATGGGCGCTGAGCTCGCGGTCGGCGTGGCCGGTCGCGCCAGGGCCCGGCGTGATGTCGCTCCCGAGACGGCTGTCCGCCACGAGCTGCTGAAGCTATTCGCACCGCGAGACGCTGTGCCCTGGCCGCGCAAGCCGGCGCCGGGCATCCCCGCCGTGGTGCTCGTGGTGGGCGTCAACGGGACCGGCAAAACGACGACCATCGCCAAGCTGGCCCACCGCTTCCACAGCCGCGGCGCACGTGTCCTCCTCGCGGCCGGCGACACATTCCGCGCCGCGGCCATCGAGCAACTGGGCATCTGGGCGCGCCGCGTGGATGTGCCGCTGGTCGCTCACGCCGCCAACGCCGACCCCTCAGCCGTCGTCTATGACGCGATGGACGCCGCCGTAGCACGCCGCACGGACGTGGTCATCGTGGACACCGCCGGCCGGCTGCACACCAAGAGCGATCTGATGGACGAGCTCGCGAAGATGCGGCGGACCATCGCCAAGCGCATCCCCGAAGCTCAGCCGGAGGTCCTTTTCGTCCTCGATGCCACGACCGGCCAGAACGGTCTCAGCCAGGCTCGGGCGTTCCACGAGTCGGCCGGCTTGACGGGCATCGCGCTGACCAAGCTCGACTCGACCGCGCGCGGCGGCATGGCCTTCTCCATCGAGCAGGCGCTGGGGGTCCCGGTGCTCTTCATCGGAGTAGGCGAGCGAATGGAGGATCTGCTGGACTTCCAGCCCGATGACTTCGTGGCGGCTCTCTTCGGCGGCACCTGACCGCTCCCGGGACCCCGCGTCGGCGCATCGTCGACCGGGCTCGCGCGACGCCGGCCGTCACGGTGACGCCACTATCGTCGACGATCACGCTGCCAGGGGCCACATCGCTGGGTGGCTCACCAGCGCTAGCCTGATCCGACATCCGAAGCTTCATCGGACGGTAGTGCCGTCATTCCGGCGATCGGACGCCCTTCGGCCCGGCCCGGGCTCGATCCCGGGTGCTTCGTGACGATGGTGCCGTCATCCGAGTGGCCAGCCGTCGGCTGACTCGCGCTTTCGACGGCGTGTCGGGTCCTCCTGGGCGCCTCGGGTAGACTCGGTCGCTCATGTTCGATGCCCTTTCCGACCGCCTCCGTGACGCCCTCGGCAAGCTGACCGGCCGCGGCCGGA
>JBBSMF010000221.1:0-3701 GCA_038233295.1 Candidatus Limnocylindrales bacterium
CCTTTGGCCTGAGAAGTCCAGTGTCGCGCCCACGGCCTGCGAGTCAAGGCCGCGGCTGTACGCTGAGGCACGCTTCAGCCGTCGCATGGGTTCCACACAGCACCATGAAGATGTGTCCCGCCTCTCCATCCAGATCAAGTCGAGTCTCTGGTTCGTGCCGGTGCTCTGCGTGCTCGCCGGAGCGGTCCTCTCCTTCCGGACGATCCTTCTCGACCGCCACTTCGACTACCAGGCGATCCCCAGCGACCTCGTCGGCGGCCCGGACGCCGCAGCCGGGATCCTGTCGACCGTGGCCGCGTCGATGGTCAGCCTGACCGCCCTCGTGCTCACCATCACGATGGTCGGCCACGACGAGCCATAGCCCAGTGCCTCGCCCGGTGCACCGCTTCCCCGAACTTTGGAGTTGATCGCTCAGGTCGTCCTCGTCCTCCTGGGATCGGCCCTCCCAGCGTTCGCGGCCGCCTGGTTCACGCACCGCGGTGGAGCGGTCCTGGCCGACGCGTTCCGACCGATGTCCGATCAGAAGATCGCTCTGAACGAGGCGTGGCCGCGGGGAGTGCAGGAAGAGGAGCCGCGCCCGTGGGGCACTGCTGTCGCCACGAAGCCAATGCCGGTGCCTGACGGCGGCCTTGAAACGCCGTCCGAGGCGATCCGTATGCCGGACCTTCAACCCGTTCGCAGGGGGAGACCGCCCGAGTCACACGTATGACCGAACGGGCATGCCCGCCGTCGAGGTCTCCACTGGATCGGTCAGCTACGGTACGCCGCCACGTATCCGTCTACGTAGGGGTACGGAGTGACCGGCTCGCGAGCGGCTTCAGTGGCGATGCTGGTCCTGCATCGCCGCCAAGCTCAAGAGAAACGTCCGGCGACCGGAAGGACACGATTCTGAGGCTCTCTTCGGGGCTGGACGCGACCAGCTGAGGGCAGGGCCGAAGGGCTGGTCGGGGCGAAAGGATTCGAACCTTCGACCTCTTGAACCCCATTCAAGTGCGCTACCAGACTGCGCTACGCCCCGACCGAGGAGGTCAGTCTAGCAAACCGATGGACGGAAACGGCAGGTGGCCGCACCGCCATCGCCCGTGGCGGCTTGGCACGTGAGCGGTGCGAACTGACCCTCGACATCCTGACGCATCGGTCTGACCGGGCATGTGGCTGCATAAGGAGGCTCGGGCCTGCCGACATGCGGGCGGTATGCATCGACCGCGTGCATCGCGGGTCCGGTATACAGCCGAGCGCCAGTGCCTCAGACTGGACGTTGGCTCCGCGGTCAGTTCGCTCGTACCACGTGCCAAGCAACGAACCTTCAGGCGCCGACACGAGCGCTCTCAGCCCTTCGCCAGCGCAGACAGCGCCCCCCGATCCGTGACCCAGCCCTCGAAACCGGCCAACTCGTCCTTGGACTCGCGCGAGAGCAGGTCGATGAGGCAGCGCTGCACGCTCTTGCCCTTGAACAGCGCGTTGTGGACCTCCTGGGCGATGGGCATCTCCACGCCCAGCTCCGCGGCCATGGCCAGCGCCGCCTCTACGGTGTAGGCGCCCTCCGCCACGCCAGCCAGGCTCCCTTCGATCTCGGACCAGCGACGGCCCTCCGCCAGCTCCACACCCAACTGATGGTTGCGCGAAAGGCTCGACGAGCAGGTGGCCAGAACGTCGCCGATGCCGGCCAGACCGGCAAAGGTCATCGGGTTGGCTCCCGCGGCCACGCCCAGCCGCGTCATCTCCGCCAAGCCACGCGTGATGAGCCCCGCCTTGCCGTTGTCGCCGAAGCCCAACCGATCGGTGGCTCCCGCCGCGATGGCGATGATGTTCTTGAGCGCGCCGCAGAGCTCCACGCCGATGACGTCACGGTTGCGGTAGAGCCGAAACGACCGCGAGGCCAGGATGGCGATGACGCGGTCGCTGACGGCCTCGTCTTCCGCGCCGATGACGGAGCTGGCCGGAAGGCCACGGGCGATCTCCAGCGCCAGGTTAGGTCCAGACATGGCCGCCACTCGACCCGAGGCCCCGGGGATCTCGTCGGTGATGACCTGGGTCATCCGTCGCAGCGACCCTCGCTCGATGCCCTTGGCCACCGACAGGAGCACGGCATCCGGCGGGATGAAGGGCGCCACGGCGGCGCATACCCCCCGCATCGCCCCTGAGGGCACGGCCATGATCACCAGCTCGTGGGCGTCGCGCAGCGCTTCGGGCACGGCCAAGACCTCGATCTCCACCGGCAGCCGCACACCCGGCAGGTAGCCAGCGTTCTCCCTGGACTCCGCAAGCGTCGAGGCGACGGCGTGGTCCCGCGCCACGAGCGTGACCGGCCCCGAACGGGCCAGGAGCAGAGCCAGGGTGGTGCCCCAGCTCCCGGCGCCCACGACCGCGCGACTGGCCCCGCTCAACGCCGGGAGCGCTCCGCCGAGCTGCGTCGTGCCGTGGTCTTGCCCCGGACTTTGGGCACGCGCCGGCCGCCGGGGCGCTTGCCGCGCTTCAGCTCCATCTCGATGCGCGACCGCTCCCGGAAGATGAGCTTGATGGGCGTGCCGGAGAAGCCGAACGCCTCACGGATCCGATTCTCCAGGTAGCGCTGGTAGCTGAAGTGGACGGAGCCCGCTTCGGACGCGAAAAGGACGAAGGTCGGTGGCTCGATGGCCGCCTGCGTGGCGTAGTAGAAGCGCGGTCGCTTGCCCTTGACGGCCGGTGCGGGCTGACGAAAGGCGGCCTCCGTGATGACCGTGTTGAGAGCCGGCGTGGTGACCCGGCGCCGGCGCTCGTCGGCGATGATCAGGGCGGAAGAGAGGGCGCGGCTCACGCGCAGCCCGGTCAGCGCACTGATGGCCACGATGGGTGCGAACTGGAGGAACGGCGCGTCCCGCCGCACGCGCACGGAGTACTCGTCGAACGTGTCCTGATCCTTCTCGACCAGATCCCACTTGTTGATGGCGATGACCAGGCCCACGCCCTCATCGACCACGTAGCCAGCGACATGCGCATCCTGTGCGGTGAGCCCATCCATCGCGTCCAGGACCAGGATGGCCACGTCGGCGCGACCGATGGCGCGGATGGCACGCAGCGCGGAGAAGCGCTCGTAGGCGGGACCCGCCGCCACCTTGCCGCGGCGCCGGATGCCGGCCGTGTCCACCAACCGGACATCCCGACCTTCCCACGTCAGCGAGGTGTCGATCGCGTCGCGGGTAGTGCCCGGGATGTCGCTGACGATGACGCGCTCCTCCCCCAGCAGTGAGTTCAGCAGGGAGGACTTGCCGACGTTGGGCCGTCCCACGATGGCCACGCGCGCCGGTGCCGGGTCCGGGGCGCCCTCCCCAGCGACCTCCACGGGGTTCGAGCCGTCCGTCCCGCCCTGTGGCCTGGGCTCGGGGTCGAGCTCGGGCAACGGCTGCTCGACGCCCATGGCGGCCCACTCAGCCTCCTCCAGGCGCTCCTCCTCGAGACGCTTGCGCTCCACCTCCGACTCGGACTCGGGCGGCAGCGCCCAGATAACCGCGTCGAGAAGGTCGGCCACGCCGCGCCCATGCAGGGCGGAGATGGCGTAGGTCTCGTCCCAGCCAAGCCGGTGGAACTCAGCGCCCTCAAGCTCGCGGCGCTCGTTGTCGGCCTTGTTGACGGCCACCAGGACCGGCGCGCTGGCCAGGCGCAGGATGTCGGCCGCCTCAGCATCGGAGGGGGTCTCGCCGGAGGCGGCGTCGACCACGAAG
>JBBSMF010000222.1:0-3697 GCA_038233295.1 Candidatus Limnocylindrales bacterium
CAGGGCCAGCGTGGAAGCGAGCGAGATCCTGGCTGCGTCCACCAAGGCCAGCCGGGCCGCCGACGTCTCGGCATCGTCGGGGTCGACGACCCGGCGGTCGCGGTAGTAGGCGTGGAGTGCCGTGGCCAGCTCCGTGGCGTACGCCGTGATGCCCTGCGTCTCAGCGGCGGCGGCGGCGTCCTCCACGACCTCGGGCAGCCGCACGATCTGCTTGGCCAGGATAAGCGCGGCATCGTCCTCCGCCAGCGTCCCCGCCAGTGAGTCGGAGGGCTCCAGCCGCGCAGCCTTGCCCTTGCGCAGCATGGAGCAGATCCGCGCATGGGCGTAGCGTACGTAGTGCACCGGGTTGGCCGCCGTGGGGTCTTTGGCCGCCTCGATGTCGAAGTCGATGGCAGTGGTGTGAGCCCGTGAGGCGAAGTACCAGCGCGCCGCATCGACGCCCACCTCGTCCAGAAGCTCGTCGAGCGTGATGAACTCGCCGGCACGCTTGGACATGGAGATGTCCTGGCCATCGCGGATGAAGTGCACCCAGGCGATGAGCAGCATCTGCACGGCCTCGCGGTCGTAGCCCATCGCTTCGGCCGCGTTTCGGTTCCGGGCGACCGTGCCGTGGTGGTCCGCGCCCCAGATGTAGAGGAGCCGGTCGAAGCCGCGGCTGAACTTCTCGGTCACGTAGCCGATGTCCGCCGCGAAATAGGTCGGACTGCCGTTCGAGCGGAAGATGACGCGGTCCTTGTCGTCACCGAAGGCGGTCGAGCGGAACCACAGCGCACCATCCTGCTCGTAGACGTGCCCGCCTTCGCGCAGCCGCTCGATGGCCCGCTCGACCCAACCCTCCTCGTGCAATGAGCCCTCGGTCGTCCAGACGTCGAAGCGGACGCCGAGTGCTTCCAGGCTCGCCTCGATCCCCGAGCGGACCTGCCGCCCCGCCCAGGCGCCGATGATCGCATCGCGTTCAGCACCGGCCTCCATCGCGCGGCTCCATATCTCCTCGGGAAGCTCGCTGGCAAGATCCTTCACGTAGTCGCCGTGATAGCCGTCCTCGGGGATCGGCTGGTCGAAGCGGCGCGCGGCGATGGACGCCCCCAGCATCACGATCTGGCGGTTCGAATCGTTGAAGTAGTACTCACGCGTCACGCGGTGCCCGCCCGCCTCCAGGACTCGTGACAGCAGGTCGCCCACGAAGGCGCCCCGGGCGTTGCCCACGGTCAGCGGCCCCGTCGGATTGGCCGACACGAACTCCATGTTGATGTTTCGCGGCCAGGCCGCCGCCGCGCGCCCAAAGCGGGGACCCGAACGTCGGACGCCGTCAAGGGCGCGCTCCAGGGCGGCCGGCGACAGGCGCAGGTTGACGAAGCCGGGCGGGGCCACATCTGCCGCGATGAGCGATCCCGGCTCCCCGCTGTCATCGGCTCGCAGCGCCTCTGCGAGCGCCTGGGCGATCCGCATCGGGGGACGCCGCAGCGGCCGCGCCAGCTTCATGGCCAGGTTCGTGGCCAGGTCGCCGTGCTCATGGTTCTGCGGGCGAGATAGCTCGACCGTCGGACCCTCGGTGCCCAGCGGCATCGGTGGCAGCCCGCCGCTTGCCTCCGCGCGCTGCCACGCCGCCCGCACTCGCCCGCGGACCAGGCTGCGGATGGGGCTATCAGGGTCGGACATCGGCGGCGTTTCCCTCATGGCGGAAGAGGGAGGTTACCGCAGCGACCGGGTGATCAGCCGATGCCGACCCTGAGGCCCGGTGTGGCCAGCTGCACCGGTCCGGCGAAGCTCGTCTGCGCGAGCGCGGCGGATCCCTGGGGGTCGTGCGCGTCCAGGATGTGGGTGACGATCAGGCGAGCGGCCCCACTTTCACGGGCCACTTCCGCTGCCTGGCGCGCCGTGAGGTGCGCTGCCTCAGGCGCGACCTCCGCCGATGTGCCCCATGACGCCTCGCAGAGCAGCGTGTCCCCCGGGCGGACCAGCGCGCGGATATCCTCCGGCCGGCCGCAGTCCCCCGAGTACACGAGGCCCGGCTGTCGGTCCGGCGCGCCGGCCGGCGTGACACGGAAGCCGAAGCTGTTCAGCGCGTGGGTGACCGGCCGCGCCTCCACCCGAAGGGCGCCCAGCTGGAACGTGCCCGTTCGCAGGTCGTCACCCGGCAGGCCGTCCAGGAAGCCCTCCTCACCCATGAGCGCGCTCAGGCGGGTGCGCAGCTCGGCCGGACCATGAAGCCTTACGGACCCTGGCCGGTCCAGGCCGTAACTCAGGTAGTGGCGGAGCGGCACCAGGTCGATCATGTGATCGGGGTGCAGATGGCTCACCACGATGCCGGCTAGGGTCGAGGGCTCACGGTACGCCCCAAGCGCGGCGAAGGCGCCCTGGCCGAAGTCCAGAAGGATGCCCTCCTCGCCGTACTCCACCAGGTAGCACGACGCTGCGTGGCCCGGCCGCAGAGCGTAGGCCGGAGCGCAACCGACGACCGTCAGCCGCAGGGCGGCCGCGTCCTCAGGCATGCTGCGGCGGCCAGCACTCGGCGACCCGTGCGACCAGCTCGTCCAGGGAATCGACCACCAGATGAGCCTCCGGCGGTGCCGACAGTGGGATGACGCCCCAGGGTCCGCGGCGCAGCCATACCGCGCGCATGCCGATGGCCGCGGCGGGCAGGACATCGTTGTCGATACGGTCGCCGACGTAGACGACGGTCGATGGGTCTGGCCGGCCCATCAGCTCCAGGACCCGCTCGAAGAAGGCCGGGTGGGGCTTCCAGACGCCCAGCTCGTCGCTCATGGCCAGGACCTCGGCCCTGACTCCCAGCGCGAGCAGCTCCGCCGTGCGCTCGATGGGTTGATTGGCCACGATGGCGATGCGGTACCCGGCGTCCCGCAGGGCGTCAAGCGCGCGCAGCGCGTCGGGATAGAGGTCCTCCGGCTGGAACCCGCCGTACGCCAACTGGACCCGTGCCATGGATCCCTGCCAGTCCGGTCGCGAAACCAGCTCGAACACGCCGCGATGCTCGCCGCCACCCGCGATGACCGCTCCGAAGGCGCTCATGAAGGTCAGCCTGGGGATGCCCAGCGTGTCTGCCCAGATGGACCACAGGCGTGTCTCATCGATGAGCGTCTCGCCGACGTCCAGGCAGACCCAACGCGCGGCGGAGTCGATCATGTCCCGGTAGGGCCGACGATGTCGACCAGGTGCGCCGCACCACGCTTCAGTCGCCCATCCGCGGAGAGGAGCCGGCAGCCTTCTGCGTTCGCATCTATGACGAGCACAGTCAGTGGTCGTCCCGGTCCTGGCGCATGATCGCCACCCGGTCCGGCATCCAGCGCCGGACCATTTCCGGGTTACGACCGACACGGCGGGCGGCCTGAGGCACAGTCAACATGCGTCGCAATATACGACGACGACCGTCGCCGCTCCACGCCGAAGCTGCTCCACGCCGCGATGTCGCTCCACGACACTGAGTCGGGTCAGGACATCATGTTCGCCCTGCCGCGCACATGTTCCGATTTCGTTGCCGCCGCCACGACGGAAGGCGCCGCCGGCATCCTCAGATGACGCGCAGCTCCCGGCCGACCTCCTCGAAGGCAGCCAGGCAGGTCTGCAGCTGGTCCCGGGTGTGCTCGCTCGACACGATGGTCCGCAGACGAGCCTTGTCCAGCGCCACGGTGGGGAAGACCACGGACGTGGCGAAGACGCCCCGCTCGAACAGCGCCCG
>JBBSMF010000223.1:0-3673 GCA_038233295.1 Candidatus Limnocylindrales bacterium
CGCTGCTGTTCGTGGTGGTGACCACGACCATCGGATATCTCCAGGTGTTCGAGGAGCCGTTCGTGATGACGGGCGGCGGCCCTTTGGACAGCACCCTGTCGATCGCCATGTATACCTACGAGGAGGGCTTCCGGTTCTTCCACCAAGGCTATGCGGCGGCCATCTCCTATGTCCTCTTCGTTGTCGTCGCGGTCGTCGCGGTCATCCAGTTCCGCCTGTTGAGGCCGGACACGTGAACTTCCAGGGAGGGCATCGATGACACTCACGGGCGACCAGGTCCGGCAGGCCCCGCCCGCCGTCTTACCGGTCACTGGGCGCCCGCGCGGGCGCAGGGTCTTCACCGGATGGTGGATCTATCTGCTTCTGCTGGGCGGGCTGCTGCTGATCGTCGGCCCTTTCATCTGGATGGTCCTGGGATCGCTCAAGACGCAGGCTGAGTTCCTGCAGACCCCACCCACCTGGATCCCCGAGCAGGTCACGTTCGACAACTACCAGCGCCTCTTCACACGCCTCGACTTCCCGCGGTTCTTCTCCAACTCGGCCATCGTCGCTGCGGCCGTCACGGCCGGCAACCTCGTCTTCTGCTCGATGGTCGGCTACGCACTGGCCAAGATGCGCTTCGCCGGTCGCGACAAGGTCTTCGTGCTCGTGCTGGGAACGCTGATGGTGCCGGGCAGCGTGACCGTCATCCCGCTCTATGTGCTCATCTCGATGATGGGCCTCACGAACTCGTTCGGTGGCCTGATCCTGCCGTTCCTGGCCACCGCGTTCGGCGTCTTCCTGATGCGCCAGTTCATGCTGGGCATCCCTGACGAGCTGCTGGAGGCAGCGCGTATCGATGGCGCCAGCGAGCTGCGCACCTTCTGGCAGATCGTCATGCCGCTGGCCACGCCGGCTCTGGCGACGCTGGCGATCCTTACCTTCCTCGGTTCCTGGAACAGCTTCTTCTGGCCGCTCATCGTGGCCACCAGCGAGCAGATGTACACGCTGCCGGTCGCGCTGGCCACGTTCGCCACGGGGCAGTACCAGGCTGATCACGGCCTGCTCATGGCTGGCTCCCTGGTCATCGTCCTGCCCGTCTTGATCGTCTTCATCCTTCTTCAGCGCCTTTTCACCGAAGGCATCGCCACGACAGGCATCAAGGGATAGGGGGTATGTCATGAACCGAACGTCGATCTCTCTGGCACTCGCGATAGGCATGATCGTGGCGTTGCTCATGCCAAGCATGGCACTCGGACAGAGCGAGTACGTGCGACAGATCGCGCAGCGCACCATCCTCCGCCAGTACGCCGCCGCTACCTGGCAGGGCTTCGAGGCGATGACCTATCCGAACGGACTGACCGCCGACAACATGGCCGACGATGGGACCCGCTCGGGTTACACATCGCCCACCAACATCGCGTCGTATATCTGGAGTGCGCTGGCTGCCCGTGACATGCAGTTGATCAACCGACAGGAGGCACGCAGCCGCATCGCCCGCACGCTGGAGACCCTCCAGGCCATGGAGCGCCACGAGGCGAGCGGCATGTACTACAACTGGTATGACCCTGAGACGGGCGAGAAGCTGACCGTCTGGCCGGTCGATGGAGGAACCGTCTATCCCTTCCTCTCAAGCGTGGACAACGGCTGGCTGGCGGCCGCGTTGATCATGGTGTCGAGGGCCGACCCGCGACTTCGCTGGCAGGCGGATGCGCTCTTCCAGGACATGGACTTCGCCTTCTACTACGACATCTATGCCGGGCTCCTGCGCGGTGGCTATTGGCCCGATCCGCCTCCCGGCCAGGGAGGGGGCACGGGTGGCCCCGACAACGAGACTGGCTATACCGGCCATCACTATGGCTCGCTGAACACTGAGCCGCGCATCGCCAGCTACATAGGCATCGCCTACAACGGCATACCGGCCACGCACTATTTCAAGATGTGGCGGACCTTCCCGGCGACGTGCGATTGGGGCTGGCAGGAGATGCAGCCTCAAGGGGTCGACCGCACCTATCTCGGCGTCGATGTCTACGAAGGTCACTACACCTATCGCGGGATGAACATCGTGCCCAGTTGGGGCGGCAGCATGTTCGAGGCGTTGATGGTGCCGCTGCTCATCCCGGAAGAGGAGTGGGGTGCCAAGAGCTGGGGCATCAACCATCCCCTCTATGTCCGCGCGCAGATCGAGCACGGACTCGACGAAGCCGGCTACGGCTATTGGGGATTCTCACCGTCCAACGATCCGGCCGGTGGCTATAGGGAGTACGGGGTCGATCAGATCGGTATGAACCCTGATGGCTACAGCTCTGATCAGGAGCGGACGACCGTCGACCACGGCTTTGGCGAATGCCGGCCCGCTGGTGAGACGGAGCCGGAGTATGGTCAGGGTGTCGTCACGCCGCACGCCTCGTTCCTGGCTCTGGACTACGAGCCTGAGGCTGCGCTGAAGAACCTGGCCAACATCCGCCGCGATTTCGATGCGTATGGCGAGTACGGCTTCTATGACGCTGTCAACGTCGGCAACGGGCAGGTGTCGAATTTCTATCTGGCGCTCGACCAGGGGATCATCATGGCGGCCATCGGCAATAAGTTGCGCAACGACAGCCTCCAGCGCTACTTCGTGCAGGGCGAGATCAGGGCTGCCATCAAGCCGCTGTTAGCGATGGAGGCGTTCACTGCCGGGGACTGACGGGTCGGCTCCACTGAGCGCCGATCAGCACGCTTCACCCACGACCCCGCCCGGTGTCAGAGACGCCGGGGCGGAGGTGGAGGAGCGCACAGCCGATATCCGGCTCGCGGAGCAGGTCGATGCGGTCGATGAGCGGGCCACCGATGCCAGGGCCGACTGGCTAAGGCGTATCGGCCGGCGGCGGACGGCCGATACGGCGCGGGAGCATCAGGATCTGCCGCCGCCGAACGCCGTCCGCGCCGAGAGCGGCGCTGGCCAAGTGACGCTGCGCTGGGAACCCGTCCCTGGCGCGATCGGTTATCTCGTCCACCGGTCAGCTGCGGCTGACGGGGCGTACCTGCCCTTGGATCACGGCGGTGGTGACGTGCTCGCCGTGCCCGGCGATACGTACGCTGATACGGCCGTGCGGCCCGGGGAAGCCGCCTGGTACGCGGTGGCTAGCCTGTCCACGATCGAGGCACCCATCGGTCCCCTCTCCCAGCCCGTGTCAGCGGCAGCCGAGGCAGCCGGCGACGGACGGGTCATGGTCGTAGTGGATGCGGGCCAGCCGGGCCTGCCACTCCAACGCCTATGGCGCCCCATGATCGGCTCGGAGCACCTGTCCACCCTCTATCAGGGCATCGGCGTGCACGGCCGGCCGGTCGGGTCCGAGCTCGCGCACGCGCTGGCCCTGGCTCGCCGGGAGCTCGGCGTGGTGGCCGTACGGGCCCACGGGGTCCTCCTCGATGAGCTCGGGGTCTATCGAGAGGTCCGAGGACGGCCGGTGTACGACTTTGCGCGCGTCGATGCCATGTATGACCGACTTCTCTCGCTGGGACTGCGGCCGGTCGTGGAGCTGTCCTTTATGCCCCGCGACCTGGCCTCCGATCCCACGTCGAAGGTCTTCGACTACGGTGCGATCGTTTCGCCGCCGAAGGACTGGGATCGCTGGGAAGCGCTCGTCCGCGAGTTGACGGGTCACCTGGTCGGCCGTTACGGCATCGACGAGGTCCGCCGACACTGGGC
>JBBSMF010000224.1:0-3669 GCA_038233295.1 Candidatus Limnocylindrales bacterium
GCCAACAGGGTGAGCTTGGGCGGTGGCATCGGCAGGAGCCGCAGGGTCGCCTCGGTGATGATGCCCAGCGTCCCCTCGGATCCGATGAAGACGTGCGAGAGGTCGTAACCGAGGACGTCCTTGACGTTCTTGCCGCCTGTGCGGATGACGGCTCCGTCGGCCAGCACGACCTGGAGCCCGAGCACCGCATCGCGCGTGACGCCGTACTTCACGCAGCGCAGCCCGCCGCTGTTCTCGGCCAGGTTGCCGCCGATGGTGCACCACTCGAAGGAGGCCGGATCGGGCGCGTAGAAGAGGCCCTGCTCCGCCGCGGCGCGGCCCAGGTCCGCGTTGATGACGCCTGGCTGGACCACGGCACAGAGATTCTCCGCGTCGATCTCCAGGATGGAGCTCATCTGGGTCATGACGACGGTCAGGCCACCTTCGACCGCGATGGCTCCGCCCGACAGTCCGGAGCCCGCCCCGCGCGGGACCAGCGGGACGCGCTGTGCGGCGGCAAGCCGGACGATGGCCTGGACGTCCGCGGTGGAGGTCGGGAAGGCGACGCCCAGCGGCTGGCCGGGCTGGAGGTAGGGCGTCTCGTCGAAGCGGTAGGTCTCGGTGTCAGCGGGATCCGTGAGCAATCGAAGGTGCGGCAGCGCGTCTCGGATCGCGGCCAGGAATGGATGCCCGTGATCCGAGGAAGCCGCTCCGGTCATGTCCCGTCGCGCGCGACGATCTCCACGATGAGACGTACCGGTGCTGCCAGCGGTATCACTCGAGCGCACGCGTCCTCATGCGGCTGGTACATCCGGGGATCACCGGGCACAAGTCCGCCGAGCACGCACCCAAAGAGCGTACTCCACGCCATGCACTCCACTCGACACCTGTCGCGACGCCTCCCCGATGCCCTCACGCCACCTGGCGCTGCTCACGGTGGCAACATCGGACGAGCCACGCGGGCGGAGCACGGCACACGCGTTTCCCGCCACCGGACGGTATCCTTCGCGCTGCAGGAACGCCCCAGCGCACTGCATGCCCAGTCACACGTGCCCGTCACTCTCAGAGGACCCTTGATGAAGGTCGGCGTCGTAAAGGAGACCGCGCCCAACGAGCGGCGCGTCGCGCTCGTGCCGGAGCTCGTCGGCAAACTGTCGGCGGCCGGGCTGGAGGTGCTCGTGGAGTCCGGCGCGGGGACCAGCGCCTGGGCCCCCGACTCAGCCTACGCGGAGGCCGGTGCCACGGTCGTCTCCCGCGACGAGGTCTACGCTCAGGCGGACCTCATCCTCCGCGTCCAGAAGCCCTCCGCTGAGGAGGTCGGTGCCATGCGCCAGGGTCAGGCCGTCATCGGGCTGCTGGGACCCTTGACCGATCCACAGACCGCCCAGGCGCTAGCCGAGCGCGGCGTGACGGCCATCAGCCTGGACATGCTGCCGCGCACCCTCAGCCGGGCCCAGACCATGGACGCGCTCTCGTCACAGGCCAACGTGGGCGGCTACAAGGCGGTCATCGCCGCGGCCGATGCCTATGGCCGCTACTTCCCGCTGCTCACTACCGCGGCGGGCACCGCGCGGCCGGCCAACGTGCTGATCCTGGGCATCGGCGTGGCCGGGCTCCAGGCCATCGGCACGGCCAAACGCCTGGGCGCCGTGGTCAAGGCCTACGACGTCCGCGCCGAGACGAAGGAGCAGGCCCAGTCGCTGGGCGCGCAGTTCCTGGTCCTCAAGTCCGTGGCGGATGCGTCAGGCACCGGCGGCTACGCTCGCGAGCTCACGGCGGAGGAGCGGGAGGCCCAGCAGCAGGAGCTGAACGAGCACATCGCGGGCATGGACATCGTCATCACCACCGCCCAGGTGCCGGGACGCCGGCCGCCCGTGCTGGTCACGGCCAAGGCAGTCGCAGCCATGAAGCCGGGTTCCGTCCTGGTCGACATGGCGGCCAGCGCGTTGGGCGGCAACGTCGAGCTATCGAAGGCGGGCCAGACCATCGTGACCGAGAACGGCGTGACCATCATCGCGCCGGACAACCTGCCGGCCACCATGCCGGCCGGCGCCAGCGCCTTCTACGGCCGCAACATCTCGGCCCTGCTTCTGCACCTGGTCAAGGACGGGACGCTGGCGCTGGACACGTCCGACGAGATCACCGCCGGCACCCTGATCACGCATCAGGGTCAGGTCGTCCATGAGGCCACCGCCAAGCTGCTCACGGCGCCTCCGCCCGCCGGGGCCCCATCGTCGGCCCCGGCCGAGCCCACGCCGCCCACGCCGCCCGACCCCGCGGCGGCCACAGGAGGGACCGGCGCATGAGCGTCGAGCTGCTGAACTCACTGGCCATCTTCGTGCTGGCCATCCTGCTGGGCATCGAGGTCATCAGCAAGGTGCCGGCCACGCTGCATACGCCGCTGATGTCCGGCGCCAACTCCATCCACGGCATCGTGCTGGTGGGCGCCATGATCATCGCGGCCACCGCGAACGAGCCGCTGAGCTATGTGCTGGCCTTCGTGGCCGTCACGTTCGGGGCCATGAACGTGGTGGGCGGCTACGTGGTCACCGACCGGATGCTCCAGATGTTCCGGCGGCGTGAGACGCCCGGCAGACCCAAGGCCGAGTGATGTCCCAGGAGAGCATCTACCCCCTCGTCTTCTTCGCCTGGTTGGCGGGAGCGGCGGCGTTCGCCATCGGCCTCCACCAGATGAACTCGCCGGCCACGGCACGCGGCGGCAACCGGCTCAGCGCGGCTGGCATGGCGCTGGCGGTGGTAGCCACCCTTGTGTACCTGGCGGCACGTCCGGGCGGGCTGAGCGGCCCGGCCTGGGCCATCATCGCCGGGGGCATCGTGATCGGCGGTGGGGGTGGCCTCTACCTCGCGCGCGGCGTGAAGATGACCGCGATGCCGCAGCTGGTCTCACTGTTCAACGCGGTCGGCGGCGGGGCCGCGGCTTTGGTGGCCATCGAGGACTTCCTGCACATCGTGGGCACGCCCGAGGCGACCATCTCCACGACCATCTTCGTGGTGTTGGGCGTGGTCATAGGCTGCGTAACGTTCAGCGGCTCGCTGGTCGCGTCGGGCAAGCTTCAGGGCCTGGTGCCGGGGCAGCCCATCATCTTCCCCGCCTCGCGGCCGCTGACCATCCTGCTGGGCCTGATCGCGGTGGGCGGCACCATCCTGCTGGTCCTGGGAGCGGCGGACACGGTGGCTCTCTCCAATGAGGTCACGCTGCTGATCCTGGGCGCCATCATCGTCTCCGCGCTTGTGTTCGGCGTGACCATGGTGCTGCCCATCGGCGGCGCAGACATGCCGGTCGTCATCTCGTTGCTCAACTCCTTCACCGGCACGGCCGCCGCCATGGCCGGCTTCGTGATCAACAACCCGGTGCTCATCATCGCCGGTGCGCTGGTGGGGGCCGCTGGCGGGATCCTCACCAAGCTCATGGCTGACGCCATGAACCGGTCGCTCCCGAACATCCTCATGGGAGGTTTCGGAACGGGTGACACGAGCCCGGCCGGCGTGGCCGGCGCGGAGGGGGGCAACGTTCGTGAGGTGGGCGTCGACGATGTGGCCATCCAACTGGCCTACGCCCAGCACGTCATCGTGGTGCCGGGCTATGGTCTGGCCGTGGCGCAGGCGCAGCACGCCGTGCGCGAGCTGGCCGAGCTGCTGGAGTCGCGCGGCGTGGACGTCAAGTACGCC
>JBBSMF010000225.1:0-3651 GCA_038233295.1 Candidatus Limnocylindrales bacterium
CACCTGGCTGGCCCTGGAGCGGGGCGTCGATCCCGACGCCGCCGAGGGGCTTGAGTCGCTCACCCCAGAGCTTGATCTGGCTCCCGACACGGCCGGTCGTCTGCGGCGCGTCCGGGTCGGCGGCAGGGACGTCACGGAGGCTCTCCATTCGGAGGCGGTCGATCGGCAAGTCAGCCGGGTGGCCCGGCACGCGGCGGTCCGCACGGCGCTACTTCCGGTCCAGAGGTCGCTGGCCACCGGTGGGCGGATCATCATGGCCGGGCGCGATATCGGGACGGTCGTGCTGCCCGATGCGGATCTCAAGCTCTTCATCGATGTGTCGCTCGAGGAACGTGCCCGGAGGCGTGCCGCCGAGCGCGGCATCAAGCCGGGCGGAGCGGCGGCCGCGTCCCTGACGGCGGAGCTCGCGCGCCGTGACGAGGTCGACAGCACGCGCCGGACGGCGCCACTGCGACGACCCGCGGGTGCCGTCATCATCCGCAGCGACGGCAACACGCTCCAGCAGACCATCGAGGCGGTGGTCGAAGCGGTGCAGGCAGCGGAGGAGGGGCGCGCGTGAGTCGGGATCGGGCGGCGTCGCAAGCAGCTCGGTCGAGGAGTGGCCTCACGCCCTACACCCGCCTCGTGGCGTTCCTTGCTCGGTTCCTGGTGACCTCGCTGGGCCGCGTGCGCGTGGAGAACGCCATGGACATGCCGCCCCAGGGTCCGCTCATCATCGTGGCCAATCACATCAGCATCATGGACCCGCCCCTGGTCGGCGGCTGGCTGGCGCCGCTGCTCGGGCGGCGGCCGCGCTTCCTGGCCAAGGCCTCGCTCTTCGTGGGACCCCTGGGCGCCTTCCTCCGCTCTCAGGGCGTCATCCCCGTCAAGGCCGGCGGCAGGGACGTGGCTGCCTACCGGGCGGCCAAGGCCGTACTGGCAGACGGCGGCGTCGTGGTCATCTTCCCGGAGGGCACGCGCAGCCTGGACGGCCTTCTTCAAGAGGCGCGCCCGGGCGTGGCGCTGCTGGCTGCGCGCAGCGGCGTGCCCATCCTGCCGGTGGGCATCTCCGACACGGACGTGCTCCTGGGGCGCGGCAAGCGGCTGCCACGGCTGGGCACGCGCGTGACGATGCGGGTCGGACGGCCGTTCACGCTGTCAGCCGACCCGACCCTTCCCCGGCGCCAGGCCCTGGCCGCCGCGAACGAGGAGCTGATGGGGCGCATCGCCGCCCTGGTCGATGAGCGCCACCGCGGCAGGTTCTCGGGCGGGGATTGACGCGCCAACCTACTCAGCCGCGAGACGACAGAGTGCCCGGCGGTGCCTTGCCGTCCCGGCGGTCGCCCCGTTGCGTCGGCGACCGCGGACCGTGCCGTCGGCGATAGAGAGGGCCGATCCGTCACGATGAACGAACACGTGCCGCCTACCTGACGGGCTTCCGGACCGTGCCTGCCCTGCCGACGTCGCCGACCCTTCCCTCCAGGACGTCGCGAGGGTAGAACCGGGGACTTCGGGACCGTGGCGGCGACCAGAAGGGTGCAACCGGCGCCGTCCTGTTCACTGATCGTGACGAATGGACAGGCTGGGGTGAGGCCGGCGAGCCAGATCCGAAGGGGAACACCGGCGAAGGGCAGGCTCGCAGCCCAAGCTGCCAAGCCGGCAGCAGCGAAGGCCCTCGGTGCGATACTAGGGTCGTGATGAGAAGCGTCGAAGAAGTGGTTATCGCGCGCCGAACGGGCTTCTGCTACGGCGTCCGCGAGGCCATCGACTACGCCAAGCTGGCCGCGGCGGAGGGCAAGTCGACCCACACCCTGGGCCAGGTGGTCCACAACGAAGGGGTCATCGCGGAGCTCCAGCAGGAGGGCATCCGCACGGTCGACACGCTCGATGACGTCACGCAGGGCGCGGCCGTCGTGATCCGGGCGCACGGCGTCACGCCGGAGGTCATGCTGCGCGCCGCCGACAAGGGTCTGGAGGTCATCGACGGGACTTGCACCTGGGTCATCCAGGAGCAGAAGGAGCTGGCCAAGCTCGTCGAGGAGGGCTACACCATCGTCCTCCTGGGAACGCCCAAGCATCCCGAGGTAGTGGGCCTGCTGGGGTTCGCGCCGGACGCCATCGTGGTCGATGAGGAAGAGGACTGGGAGCGCATCCCCCGAAAGAAGCGCATGGCGCTCATCAGCCAGAGCACGCAACCGCCCTGGAAGTTCGAGCGGCTGGCGGCCCACCTGGTGAGTCGCGCGCATGAGCTCAAGATCGTCAACACCGTCTGTCCCGTCACCATCCGGCGCCAGCAGGACACCATGGAGCTCGCAGAGCGGGTCGAGCTGATGATCGTGGTCGGTGGCCGCAACAGCGCCAACACCAAGGAGCTGACACGTCTCTGCGCCATCGCCGGCAAGCCGGTGGTACAGATAGAGGGTGCCTCGGACCTGGTGGACCCGGCCGTCTTCGGGGGCACTCGCGTGGTCGGCGTCACGGGTGGGACCTCCACTCCCATCGAGGACCTGGAACGCGTGGCAGAGCGCGTCTACGAGCTGGCCGGTGCGGAAGATCGCTCCCGGCGGGCGGGCCAGCTGGCCCACGAAGCGGTCACGGCGGTGGCCGACCGGGCGTATCGCAGCACATCCATCGGTCGGGCGCGGCCTGCGCCACCGGCGGCTCGTGCGGCCGTCGGGCACGCCTGAGTGTCTCCCCGCGGTGCCGCTCGCCGGCCATCCCGGCCCGATATGCGTGATGTGCCCATGGACGGGCTGCCCATCGTGGCCATCGTGGGCCGTCCGAACGTGGGCAAGAGCACGCTCTTCAACCGCATCGTGGGCGGGCGCACGGCGATCGTGGAGGATCGGGCGCGCACCACCCGAGATCGGCTCTACGCTCCCGCGGAGTGGAACGCGCGGCGCTTCGTGGTGGTCGATACCGGCGGCCTGGAGCGGCGCCCGGGCGATCCCATCGAGGAGAAGGTCCAGGACCAGGCTCGCCTGGCCATCGCTGAGGCCGACCTGATCGTCTTCGTGGTCGACGCCGCCTCCGGCGAGACCCCCTCCGATGCTGAGGCGGCCGACATCCTGCGCCTGGCCAGCGCGCCGGTCCTGGTGGCCGTCAACAAGGCCGACAACGAGCGCCGCGAGCTTGAGGGCGCCGAGTTCCACCGGCTGGGTTGGGACGAGACCTATGCCATCTCCGCCCTGCACGGGCGCGGCGTGGCGGACCTGCTCGATGCCGTGATCTGGGCGCTGCCGCCCGAATCCGAGTCGGAGGTAGAGCGCAAGCGGTTGGAGGAGGAGCGCCTGGAGGAGGCCGAGTGGGCGGCCATGGGCGTCGAGAGGCCACTGGCCGAGATCGAGCCCGAGCCCCAGGGCGGGATGGACGGCTCGAGCACCGTGGAGGTCCCTGGCGACGACGCCTCGGTTCGGGCACCGGCGCGCGTGGCCGTCGTGGGGCGGCCCAACGTGGGCAAGTCCTCCCTGCTGAACTCACTGCTGGGGGAGGAGCGGGTCATCGTCAGCGACATACCGGGCACTACCCGCGACGCGATCGACACCTCGCTGACGTGGGAAGGTCGGCATGTCCGGTTGGTGGACACGGCCGGCATCCGGCGCCGCGGCAAGGTGGCGGCGGGTCCCGCCTACGAGCGCTTCTCCGCGCTGCGTGCCATCCGCGCCATCGGTC
>JBBSMF010000226.1:0-3648 GCA_038233295.1 Candidatus Limnocylindrales bacterium
AGACGGAGTCGGCGGCGGAGACGATCCGTGCGCTCAACCCGGACGTGAACGTAGTCCCGCACGAGGAGATGCTCACCGAAGAGAACGTCGAGCGGCTGATCGCTGGTTACGACGTGATCCTGGATGGCACCGATACATTCGAGACGCGCTACACCCTGAACGATGCGGCCGTTCGCGCCGGCATCCCGGTGGTCCATGCCTCTGTATTCCGCTTCGAGGGTCAGCTGACCGTCTTCCGCCCCTTTGACGGGCCGTGCTATCGCTGCCTCTATCCCACGCCGCCACCGCCGGAGCTGGCGCCCGGCTGTTCCGTGGCTGGGGTCCTGGGGGTGGTGCCGGGCGTCATGGGGATGCTCCAGGCGACGGAAGCCATCAAGGTGCTGTTGGGCATCGGCGAGAGCCTGGCCGGACGGCTGCTCATCTACGACGCCCTGGACGGCACGTTCCAGGAGCTTCAGCTGCGCCGCGATCCGGAATGCCCGGCTTGCGGCGAAGGAGCTGTCGCTGCGCGTGCGACGGCCACGGCGGTGTCCGAGTGACCGCGGTGCGCATCCCGCCCGTGCTGCGCGCCCAGGCCGGCGGCGCGAAGGAGCTTTCGGCGAGTGGCGGCACGGTCGGCGAACTCCTCTCCGCCGTCGTGGAGCAGCATCCCGGCCTGCGCGAGCAGATCTTCGCCGCCGATGGATCGCTCCACCGCTTCGTCAATGTCTACCTCAACGGTCGTGACGTGCGCTACGAGGGTGAGCTCAGCGCACCGGTCGGGGAGCACGACACGGTCATCCTGCTGCCGGCCATGGCCGGTGGCACCTGAGGGATGGCCTTACGGGGGGCCGAGGTAGAGCCGGACCGGCTGCGCTCGGTTTCCGCCCCCCACGCCCACGAGGATGCCCCGCCGCATGGCGGGCGATATGCCTCCATCGTCGACGCCATCGGACATACGCCGCTGGTGGAGATCCCGCGGATGTGCCCCAACCCCGACGTCCGTCTCTACGCCAAGCTGGAGTTCCTGAACCCCACAGGCTCGGTCAAGGATAGGGTCGCACGAGCGCTCATCGAGGACCTCGAGGATTCGGGCCGGCTGAGCCCGGATTCGATCATCGTGGAGCCGACCAGCGGCAACACCGGCATCGCCCTGGCCATGATCGCCCGCCGCAAGGGCTATCGCGTCGCCGTGGTCATGCCCGACAACGTGACCCAGGAGCGCCGCCAGCTGCTGGGCCTCTTCGGCGCGGAGATCATCGACTCGCCGGGCGAGAAGGGTTCCAACGGCGCTGTCGAGATGGCCAAGTACCTGGTCGAGAAGGATGCCCGCTTCGTGATGCCCTATCAGTACGGCAACCCCGCCAACCCGCGGGCGCATGAGGAGACCACGGCAGTGGAGATCATCGCCGACTGCCCCGAGGTCGATGTCTTCGTGGCCGGCCTGGGCACGGGCGGCACGCTGGTGGGCGTGGGCCGGCGGCTGCGACGGCATCACCCGGGCGTGCGCATCTATGCGGCCGAGCCGATGCCGGGCGACGCCGTGCAGGGACTGCGCTCGCTGGACGAGGGCTTCATCCCGGAGATCTTTGACCCCAGCGTGCTGGACGGGAAGTACCTGGTGTCCAACGCGGAGTCGATCGCGGCTTTGCGGGCGCTGACCGAGCGGGAGGGCATCTTCGCCGGCGTCTCGTCCGGGGGCGCCATCGTGGCTGCCCAGCGCGTGGCCGAGACCATGTCGCACGGCACCATCGTGGTGCTCCTGGCCGACGGTGGCTGGAAGTACCTTTCCGAGGACATCTGGGGTCGCGACCTCGACAGGGACGACGTCGACTCGCTCAACCTCTGGTGAGAGGCCCTCTCGTTGGATAGCGAGTTCCTCCTTGGGCTGGCCGTGGTGGCGGTCCTCATCGCCGCCAACGGCGTCTTCGTGGCCACCGAGTTCGCCTACGTCACGGCCCGTCGGGCGCGCCTTGCCGAGCGGGCCGAGGCGGGCGACGGAACGGCCCGCGTGGCGCTCGACGGCATGCGCAACCTGGACCGCTACATCGCTTCGAGCCAGTTGGGCATCACCATGGCCAGCATCGCGCTGGGCTTCATCGGCGAGCCGATCCTGGCCCACGCCCTGGAACCCTCTCTGGAGCAGCTCGTCGGAGCGTTCGCTCCCGCCGCGGCTCACGCCATCGCCGTGGCCATCGCCCTCTTCCTGATCACGGCCGCGCACCTCATCTTCGGTGAGATGGCGCCCAAGACCGTGGCGCTTCAGAAGCCGGAATCGGTGGCCCTCTTCGTGGCCTGGCCGATGCGCATCTTCACGCTCGTCTTCAGCCCCGTGATCAGCCTGCTGAACGGTGCCGGCAACTTCGTCCTGCGCCTCTTCCGCATCCCGGTCACGCCCATCGGCCATGACCAGATGCTCAGCGCCAAGGACCTGGCCTATGCCTTCGAGTCCAGCGCGTCCGTGGGCGTCATCAGCCGCCGGGAGCTCTTCCTCGGCCAGCGAGCGCTGAGCCTTGGCGAGGTGCCCATCCGCAACCTGATGCTGCCACGCGACGCCATCCGCACCATCGACGTCGCGGCTGACCGGGCAGAGGTGCTGCGCCAGGTGGGGGAGCATCGACGCAGCCGCTACCCGGTGGTGCGCGGCTCCCTGGACGACGTGGTCGGCCTCATCGATGTGAAACGGCTCATGCTGGGAGCGCCCGGCGAGGACTGGCGGACGGCCATCGTGCCCATCGTCTACCTGCCCGACTCGACCACCGCGGGGCGTGCCATCGAGGTGCTGGGTGCCGCCTCGGATCAGCTCGTCCTGGTGACCGATGAGTACGGCAACGTGGACGGGATGCTGGGCCTGGTCGATGTCCTGGAGTTCCTCGCTGGTCCGCTGCCCGATGAGCGCGACGACCGCGATCGGGAACCGCGCCGGATCGGCGCCGATCGCTACCTGGTGCCCGGGCTCTACCGCATCGAGCGGGCCCGTGAGGCGCCGCTGAAGCTGCCCGTGGGAAACACGGACGTGGAGACCGTGGGCGGCCTGATGGCCGAGCGGCTCCAGCGCATGCCGCGCGCGGGCGATCGCGTGCGGCTGGGCGATCGGACCATCCGTGTCGTGGAGATGGTCGAGCGACGGGTGCACCTCGTGGAGGTGATCCCCGCGCGTGACGATCCGGCCGAGAGCCACTGATCATGCCCGTCGAGGCCGAGGTTCCCGTACTCCTTTCGATCATGGCGGTCCTGGCCCTGACCGCCCTCCAGTCGCTGGCCGTCTTCAACGAGTTCGCGCTGGTGGCCATCCCGCCGACGACGGTGGCCGCCCTGCGCGAACGAGGGGGCCGCCTTGACCGTCTCGTGGACAAGTCCGTCAAGGACCTGGACAACTACATCGCGGCGGACCAACTGGCGATCACCATCACGACCATCGGCGCCGGCTTCCTGGGCCAGCCTGCGGTGACCGCCTTCCTCGCCCCGCTGGTGGGCCTCACCGGTCTTGAGGGGACCACCGTCACGGTGATCTCCGGGATCCTCGCGTTCACCTTCCTCATCTCGCTCCAGATGATCTTCGGCGAGCTGGTGCCCAAGTCCATCGCGCTGCGTTACCCGGAGAGGACCGCGCGCATCCTGTCCATCCCGGTCGAGATCATGGCTCTGGTGCTGCGGCCGGTGACTCTC
>JBBSMF010000227.1:0-3645 GCA_038233295.1 Candidatus Limnocylindrales bacterium
CACCGTGCCGGCCGGCTATGTCGGCCCGCTGCCTGTGGGCGTCTCGTTCATCGGCGGCCGCTGGGACGAGCCGACCCTGATCGGACTTGCCTACGACTTCGAGCAGGCCACGGAGGTCCGGGTCCCGCCGACGTTCCTCGCATCCATCTCGAATGAGGCGACGAGAGCGACCAAGGCCTGGAAGGAGCGGGGCGCGGCCGCGCGCGACCATTTCGGACGCTGGACGATGCCGCCCTTGCGGTAGTCGCCTACGGGGCGGGCGTCGAGCGACCACCATTCAATCAAGGCAACGCAGCGCCGAGCAGGCCGGGCGCTTCCCCGTGAGCCAGATGTCGTAGAGCCGGAGGAAACCGGTCATGGCCTCCCGCACCGGGTCGCCGGCGTGGTGACCGCAGCTCGGGTGGCCCATCGGCGATTCGCAGTGCTCATGGGTCACCACGCCGAAGGTTCGGATGAAGTACGCCTCGTCGTGCCGATGGAGGGCGCGTCGATAGTCGAGCTCGTGGTGATGCAGCTCGTAGGCGTAACTCCGCCAGATTCCCATCGGTCGCGTCCGCTGGACCGCCAACGCTCCCGAAGGACAAGCTCTACCGGCCGGGAGCGCGGGTCGGCCGGCAGGCGCATCTCGAGGTCCGTCGCGAGCGTTTCGCCCTGACGTCGCCACGCGAGCGCATCAACATCATCGGGAGGCACGATCGCCGCGGCGTAGCGCTCCCCTCGCTCCACTACGTCGGCGAGATATCCCAGGAGATCGTCCGTGGTGGCGGCGATCACCCGGTGATGGAGCGAACGCGCTCGGGCAGCTCCTCGTCCGCGCCGATGGCAGAGACTGCGTTCTCTTCGCTGATCGTGACCCGTCGTCGTTTGGGCGCGTATCCCTCACGCCACAGGTCGAAGGCAGCGATCGGCACCCGGATGACCTGCTGCGAGATACGCAGCGCCGGCAGCTCGCCGCGGTCGATCAAGTGAAGGACCGTATCGTCGGCGTAATCTTCAAGATAGCGCTACAACGGCATGACTCGCTAGTCCTCCTTGAGCTGACCCTGGCCGATACCCACGATCGATCTAACCCTGGCGTGTCGGTCGTCCGCTGCCCTCTCCTCGCCGGCGTGCAGCCGCCGGACGCGACATCCTCGGAATATCCTCCTGGAACCATCTGCCACCAACGAAAGGGACGCCATCGTGAAGCATCACTACCTAAGGTTCGGGATCACCCTCGGGGTGAGCCTGCTCCTCATGTTCCTGCTCACCATGTCCATGATCCGGACCATCGACCACTTCTACCTGAACCTGAGCAACTTCTACATGGCCCTGGTCATGGTGGCGCCCATGGGCATCGTGATGATGGTCGTGATGTGGGGCATGTTCAAGAACAAACGGCTCAACGCGATCCTCCTCGCTGCGTTCACCATCCTGTTCTTCGGTGCCTGGGCGCTGGGGCGCGCGGAGACATTCGTCGGTAACGAGCAGTTCCTGAAGGCTATGATCCCCCACCACTCTCGGGCCATCCTGGTCTGTGAGGAGGCCTCCATCACCGACCCTGAGATCATCGAGCTCTGTGGGCAGATCATCGAAGCTCAGCGAGAGGAGATCCGCCAGATGGAGGCGATCCTGGAGCGGTACTGAGCAGGGGGTCGGGCCGCGCGCAGGCGCGTCGTCGGAGGGCGACAAGTGCTCTGCCGCCAAGGCGAGTCGGATCGGGGCATCACGGAGGGCACACGCGGGTGCGATGAGCGTGGCTACGGCGCTCGACGGCCGTCGAATCAGATGGGCAGGCGTTCAGCGCTTGCCCGGCGATGGTGCCATTGACCTTGCGCATGCGCGCCACGTCTTCATCGCTGAGCTCGGCCGCCTGCGCTCACACGCGCAACGCCCGACTCAGATGACCATCTCGGCGAACTTGCGACTCAGCGAGCCCGGTGGGCCCGCACCATGTACGCAACGAGGCCGAGGAGCGCCACTAGGGCGAGCGCGCCGACGCTGCCACCTTGCCCGGCAGCTACGACCAGCCCGAAGACGACCAGGCCCGCCATGAACAGGCAGCCGCAGCTGATCCAGAGGTCAGCAAGACTCTCCATCAGGCCCCGTCATGACCTGTCACTGGACCCGGCGTGATGCCCCGATCCGACTCGACCAGAGAAAGCGACATGCCTCGGACCTCGGCCGCCGCTCACCGACACTTGTTGGCCTTGCCCTGGAAGTCACGGCCGCGCGACATGTTGGCCGAGGCGAAGTGGCGCATCTTGCGGTCCTGCGGGCTCATCGCCTCGGCGAAGACGTGCTGCTCACCCAGCAGTTGCGCCGCCACGGCCTGAAGCGCCGTGTCGTCCCCCGCGTAGGCGCCGATGCGCGCCGCGACTCCCCGGAGCACGTGCTGCGCAGCGTCGTACCGACCCTCCCGGTTGAAGCGGATCGCCTCCTCGCGAGCCCGGGCCGCAAACAGCTGTGCCACCACCCGGTCCACCGAGCGGTCCCGCGGCTGCGCATCCACCTGCGGGTGAGTGGCATAGCCCCAGGTGAGCGTCGCGGAGGCACCACCCAGCGCGCCGTCTCGATCGGTCAGCCGGACTGTCACCTCGTGCTGCCGCGCCGTCTCGCCCGGCGGGAAGGTCAGCTTCATCACGACCTGGACCGACTGCTCGGACACCAGGTCGCCCAGCGCCACCAAAGTCGCCGCGCCCGTCCGCTCGAGGGGCAGGGGAGACAGTTGCTCAACCAGCACCTCCGGCGTGTGCGCCGCGATGGCCGCGTCGCGGGCCACCACCTCCAGCGCCTCGCCGACCTCGCTGGTGATGACGTCGGTGATCTTCGGGGCCGAGTCGATGTAGTAGAAGTGGCCGCCTCCCGCGTCCGCCATGGACTGGAGCAGCAGCTCGTCGAAGTCGGCGCCCACTCCGAACGTGGTGGTGCTCACGCCCCGCGCCCGGATCTCGGCGGCGTGGGTGCGCAACGCGTCCGGGTCCTTGATCCCCACGTTGGCCAGCCCGTCGGTCAGCAGCAGACATCGACTGATGGCGCCCTCCGCCATCCCGGCGGCCACCTGCTCGCAGCCACGCAGCCAGCCGTCCGACAGGTTGGTCGAGCCGCGGGCATCGATCCGGGCGAGCCGCTCAAGGGCAGCCGATCTGGCCTCCGCTGTGGCCGGCGTTCCCTCGGTCACCACATCGACCACGTCGTCGTAGGCGACGAGCGCGAAGCGGTCGCGGTCGTCCAGTCGAGCCAGGGCGTCCCGGATGGCCCGGCGGGCCAGGTCGATCTTCATCCCGCCCATCGAGCCCGACCGGTCGAGCACGAAAGCCAGGTTGACGGGCGGTCGATCAGTGGTGCGCTGGAGCTTGGGCGCGGTGAGCTCCAGCAGCGCGTAGCGGATGCTCCCGCCGGTGGTGCGGATGAGCGAGCGGTCGGTGCGGGCGGTGAAGTTCATGGCGTGTCCTCCTCGAAGAGCTCTGTGGCGAAGTCGATGAGCCGGTCGACCTGCTTGTTCTGGTGGCGGCTCAGTGGACGGCGGATGTGGAGCTCGACGTCCGAGCTGAGGGGCAGGCGTTCCCATTGCGACCTGGTCATCTGGGCGGGTAGGGGCGTGGTCGCAGGTGCGGGGGCCGGTGCCGTGGCGAGGCCGGGGGCGGGGGGTCCAGGGTCGGCGAG
>JBBSMF010000228.1:0-3605 GCA_038233295.1 Candidatus Limnocylindrales bacterium
CCCCCTTTGTGATGGTGAGATCGACGCCCTCGAGAACGGGTCGACCACCGTAGCCGCACGACACGTTCTCGAAGCGGATGAGCTCGGCCGCCGATGACGTCACGGAAGGAACGAATCCGCCACGGGCATATCGGCGAAGGCATCTGCTGAGCCCCCCAACGCTTCCATCATGATGGTCATGTCCTTCTGCAGCATGCCCAGATAGGTGTGCTCCGGTGCGCCCTGCTCACCGGGCGGCTCGTCGTCACGCAGGGCATCCACCAGCTGGGCGCCCGACTCGCGGGCGATCTGGTCCAGGACGGGGCTGGGAAAGACCTCCGAGCCGAACACCGCGGGCACCCTCTCTTCCTTGATCTGGTCGATCAGCCGGGCCACCTCCTGCGGGCTCGGGTCGGAGAAGTCAGAGGCCTGGACTGCGCCGATCACCTCGAAACCGTACTCGCGCGCCCAGTACGCCCACGAGTCGTGGTACGTCAACAGCTTGCGGTTCTGCTCGGGTACCGTCTGCACACCCTCACGGATGCGCTGGTCCAGGTCGTCGAGCCGCACGGCGAGGCCGTCGAAGTTCGCCGAGTAGTAGCTGGCGTTGTCCGGATCCGCCTGGGAGAACCAGTCGCGCATGAGCTCCGCATAGTCACGGGCATACAGCACGTTCATCCAGAGGTGCGGATTGGGATCCCCTTCCGACTCGGGAAAGCTGAAGTCGAACAGCCATTCGTCCTCCGTGACGGTCGTTTCACCCAGCAGCTTGATCTCCGTGTCCGCTTTCCTGGAGGCCTCGGCGAGGTCCAGGGTGGGCTCTTCCAGGTGAAGACCGTTCACCACGATCAAGTCCGCCCTGGCCAGGGTCTGTGCATCCGACGCGGTCGGCTCGAAGGTGTGCGAGTTGGTTGCGTCCGGGACGATCCCGCGCAGGCGGATGCGGTTCCCGCCGACGCTTCGGGCGAGCGAACTGATGGGCGCCACGGTCGTCGCCACGTCAAGCATGTCCTCCCCATCGGTCAGCTGGTCCTGCCAGCCCACGACTTGCGGTCCTCCCGAACCATGGCTCGCATCAGCCTGGACCGACGGGTCTCCGGTGCCGCTGCCCGTGCACGCGGTCAACACGAGGAAAGGCAGCACCATGGGAGCCGCCCAGCGGCGGATTCGCGGCATCGACGTCGGCACACTTCACCTGCTTATCACGAGGTCTTGCAAGAGCATAGGCTGGCAAGAGCATCCCGTCTATACTTCGCTCGATGAGCGCCATCGGATCGACCGCCACGGGCAGTGACCAGACGTGGGCTTCGGTGCGCACACGTCTGCGCGAGCGAGGCCTGCGCTGGACGCCACAGCGACGTGTCCTGGTGGATGTCCTGGCGCAGGCCGACGGTCACATCACCAGCGCGGAACTGGTCGAGCGCTGCCGGGCGCAGGATCCTCAAACGATCCCCTCCACGGTCTATCGGACACTGGACGTCCTCGAAGAGCTGGGCGTCATCCGCCACAACCACGCCGCCGACGGCCGTGAGGAGTTCCACGTCCTGCCCGACACGGAGCACGGGCATCTCCACTGCACGACCTGCGGCGGCTCCTGGGACATCGAGGCCGCCGAGGCGGACGAGCTGGTGCGGTCCCTGTGCCGGCGTCGCGGCTTCGCCGTGGATCTCTCGCACCTATCGGTGGTCGGCCTCTGCCGGGACTGCGCCACGGCCTGACCGGGCGGGTCCGCCGTCGTGGTGAACGTCGCCGCTGGACGTCCGCTCCCGGCCCAAGCTGCCGAGTGACGGCACTATCGTCGCCGGCGCGTCATATGCGTGCGTGCGGTCGAGCCGCCTGGCGACCGCAAGGCAGATGCGGCCCCATGTCCGCCCTATCGACGATAGTGGCGTCGAACCATGCCTTATGGCCACACATCACGGCGTGGTCACTGCTCGCCCGAGCCGATCTTCAGGATCTGCGTCGAGTCCGCCCGCTTCTCGACGATAGTGGCGTCAAGCCGGGGCGTTGACACGCCTGATCAGCGGATCGACTCGATGCGGACGCCGACCTTCAGCTCTGTCCACGAGCGATCTGCGGTGAGCACCGGAAGATCGCGTTCGAGCGCGGTCGCAAGGCAGGCTCGATCGCCCAGCGATAGGCCATATCGCCATGTGGCGGCCCACAAGCGCCCACATCGCTCGGCCTCCTCGAGCCCGAACGGCACGATCCGGAGGCCGGCCCCACTGAGCTCGCCGGCCAACCCCTCCGTCTCGACGCCCTGTGCCTGCGCCTTCTGGATGACCTCCGCCCAGTTGACGGTCGAAACTAGCGAGCCGACAAGCATGGCCTCTACCCGCTCGGCGCCCGGCTCTGCCTGAAGCATGGCAAGGAGCGCCGAAGCGTCCTGGACGCACGGTCCCGAGATCAAGAGGGTTGGCGTTCGCTTTCGCTCTCGCGGCGTCGCTCCGCCACGAGTTCATCGGCCAAGCTCGCGCCGTCAGCGATCGAGGCGAAGCGGGCTTTGGCCCGCTCCAGGAGCGCATCGGGGCGCTCCAGGATGAGCCGATCGTCCTCGACCCGTGCCACGAGCGAGGTCCCCTCCGCCAGATCGAGAGCTCGGCGAAGCTCTATCGGGATCAGTACCCTTCCACCAGCTCCGACCTTGGTTGACAACATCGTCGCAATCTGACACGTGACGCATGCAGTGTCAATGCTGCGAGCAGCCGCCTTGGCGGACTAGGACCATCGGCCACTGGTCCCGGGCCATCGAACCGTCCACGCTTCACACTCACGCGCCCGACGGCCTGACGGGCATCGGAGGCGATAGCGCGGAACGGCTGCGCATCGTCATCGAGGTCACCGAGCGATCGGTCGCGGCTCGACCCGCGGAGCTGCTCTGGACCGCCAGCTGGATCCGCGATCAGGGCTGGGGTATCGCGCTCGACGACGTGGGCGCGAGGACCGCGTCCCTTGCCTTGATGCCATTCCTCCGACCGGAGATCATCAAGCTGGACCTCAGCCTCACCGGAGCGAACCGAGCGCGGACGCCGTACGGATCCTCGGCGGCGTCCTGGCCGAGGCGGAGGCGACCGGCGCGCAGATCGTGGCTGAAGGCATCGAGACGCCCGAGCACCTGGAACGAGCACTGGCGCTGGGGCGACCCTGGGCCAGGGTTGGCTCTTCGGCCGGCCGGGCCCGCTGCCTGATGTCTCAAGCCAGCGCAGCATCCTCTTCAGCCACGGCCGGCCGCCCAACCGATACCCGAGGGTGCGCCCGCCGAGCTCGTTTCCGAGCGCGCTCACCTCGCCGTGCAGCGAAGCGGTGGGCGATGACGGTCCAGACGCGGACCGTCGCTTCGACGTCGTAGTGACGTACGACCGGGAGCTGGTGCTGACCGCCGCCAGGGCACTGATGGCGCGCATCGCTCCCGAGACGCCGCAGCTGAGCTAGACCGTCTTGAACTGCTCGAACGGCTGCCGGCAGGCGGCGCAGTGGTAGATGGCGCGACACAGGGTCGGGCCGAAGGCGTTCTCGATCGACGTGTCCAGAGAGCCGCAGTAAGGGCACGGCGCGACGGGCAGCACGGGCAGCAGGCGCTCCTCGTCGCGGCCGGCCGGCGCGGGCGGCCCGAAGCCGCTCTCCCG
>JBBSMF010000229.1:0-3597 GCA_038233295.1 Candidatus Limnocylindrales bacterium
GCATGGCACCGACCCCTTCGACCCCCTCGACCTCCGTGAGGACCTCCCGGGCCTCGGTCGCGATGGCCGGGTCGACGGCGTCGAGCATGCGCAGTAGCACGTCCCGCCCGGCGCTCCACAGCACGGTCACGATGAGCGCGGCGATGATCAGGCCCGCGATGGGGTCCGCGGCGGGAAAGCCCACTGCGACACCGACGGCGCCCGCCACGACGCCCAGCGAGGTGAAGCCGTCAGCCCGCGCATGCAACCCGTCCGCGACCAGCGCCGCTGAGCCGATCTCACGGCCGACGCGCATGCGATAGCGGGCCACCAGCTCATTGCCCACGAAGCCGATGACACCCGCCAGGGCGACCACCCAGACGAAGCGCACCTCGGACGGGTTGAAAAGCCGGTCGATCGACTCGTACGCGGCGAAGAGCGCGGAGCCGGCGATGAACAGGACCACCACGAGTCCGGCCAGGTCCTCCGCCCGGCCGTAGCCGTAGGGGAAGCGCGGCGTGGCGCCGCGACGGCCCAGCGCGAAGGCGATCCAGATGGGCACGGCGGTCAGGGCGTCCGCCCCGTTGTGAAGGGTGTCGGAGAGGAGCGCCACGGAGCCTGTGATCACGACCAGGATGAGCTGCAGCACAGCCGTCACGCCGAGTGCCACGAGGGAGATCTTCAGCGCCCGGATCCCGCGCTGGTCGGCCTCCAAGGCGGAATCGATGGAGGCGGCGGCATCGTGGCGATGGGGGCGCACCAAGGCGGCTATCCGCGCGGCCAGCCCTTTCGGGTGCTCGTGCTCGTCATGCTGGTGGTGATGCTCGGGCTCGTGCCCGTGCGGATGCTCGGGGTTTGACATCGGAAGTGACCAGTCTGACGGCAGAGGCGGCCCGGTGCTGGAGTGCCGATCAGGGTCGTCCGGAGGTGTCCCTGGTCAGGGCGTCTCCCAGCAGGTTGAGGGCGAGCACCGCGATCATGATGGCTCCCCCGGGGAAGAGCCACATCCACCAGGCGATGCGCAGGAAGCGCTGTGCCTGGTTGGCCAGGTAGCCCCAGCTGATGGCGTTGGGGTCGCTGAGGCCCAGAAAGCCGAGGCTCGCTTCGAGCAGCAGCACCTGACCCAGGAGCAGCATCAGGAAGACGATCAGAGGCGGCATCGCGTTCGGCAGGATGGCCCGCCGCAGGATGTGCAGGTCGGAGGCTCCCAGGGCCACGGCCGCCTCCACGAAGCCCCGGCCGCGGAGCGAGAGGACCTCCGCCCGGACCACACGGGCCAGGATGGCCCACGACGTGAAGCCGAGCACCAGCACCAGCCGGTCCAGGCCGGCGCCGAAGAGGGCCACCGCCAGGATGGCCACGAAGAAGCGCGGCAGCACCTGGAAGAACTCCGTGAGGCGCATGAGGACGTCGTCGACGGCTCCGCCTCGGTAACCGGCGACGGTGCCCACCAGCGTGCCGATCATCAGCGCCAGTCCGCCTACCCCGAGGGCGATGATGGTCGAGGTCCGCGTGCCGTGGACGACGCCACTGAACAGGTCCCGCCCCAGATCGTCCGTGCCCATGAGGAACTCCGAGGAGGGAGGCGACAGGCTGGGCCCCACTGGGAGCAGCGGGTCGTACGGTGCGATGACGTCGGCCAGGAGGGCGACCAGAAGGATGGCCAGCGTCGCGCCCAGCGCGAAGGTGCCCGACCAGCTTCGTACCAGCCTCGGGAGCCGGCGCCCGGAGCGACCCGGCGATTCGGTCCACGACTCCTCGGCTAGATCGGCGATGGCGGCGTCGGCCGTGGTGGGGTCAGCCGTATCGGATGCGCGGGTCGAGCCAGCCATACACGATGTCCGTCAGCAGATTGGCGATGATGACCATGGCGGCCACGAGCAGGAAGATGCCCAGGAGGATGGGCGCGTCCCGGTTCTGTACCGCGCTCAGCAGCAGCCTTCCGATGCCCGGCCAGCCGAAGACTATCTCCACGAGCACGGCTCCAGACAGCAGGTGTCCCGTCCGGCCGCCGATGATGGTGGCCACCGGCAGCAAGGCCCGTCGAAGGGCGTGATGGGATAGCACGCGGCGTTCGGCAGCACCCTTCGCTCGCGCCGTCCTCACATAGTCATTCCGCAGCTCTTCCAGCAGGCCGACCCGGGTCAGGCGCGCCACGGCGGCGACCTCCTGCGTGGCCAGCACGAGCACCGGCAGCGCCAGATGCCGAGCCATGTCCAGGGCACCTTCGAACCCACCGCCATCAAAGCCTGCTGTCGTGGTCCCCGAGACCGGGAACCAGCCCAGGCCCAGCGCGAGCACCAGCAGACAGCCCTGGGCCAGCCAGAACACCGGGGCGGCATAGAGCGCCAGCGTGCTGACGCTGATCACCAGATCCGGCCAGCGGTGTGCCCGCGAGGCGGCCAGCACCCCCAGCCCGATGCCCACGACGCTGGAGATGACCAGTGCCGAGAGGGTCAGGAGGAGCGTGGCGGGCAAGCGCTCCGCGATGACCGTCGCCACGGGACGACCGTACACGTAAGAGACGCCCAGATCCGCTCGCAGCATGTTGCCGGCGTACGTCAGGAGCTGCTCGAGCAGGGGTCGATCCAACCCGAACTTCTCACGCATGAAGGCGTAATAGGCAGCGTCGCCGTGCTCACCCGCCAGGGCGACGACCGGATCTCCCGGAGTCAGGTGGATGAGCAGGAAGCCGGCCAGGAGGATGCCGCCCACGGCGACCGGCACCTGCACGAGGCGCCGGCCGACGTAGCGGAGGGTCACTGGCTACATGTGGCTTCTTCGGCGAAGAGACCGTAGGCCTTGAATCCGGAGCAGGTCGTCCGGAACGCTCGGGTGCCCGACGTCTCGACGATCCAGACGTACGGCTGTTCCGCCACGACGATCTCCTGGATCTGGCGATACAGCTCCGCGCGCTGTGCCTGATCCACGGTGCTCGCCGCTTCCGCGAAGAGACGGTCGACCTCGGCGTTCTCGTAGGCCGCGGCGTTGGAAAACGGCACCTCCCCGATCTGCGCCGAGTCGAACATGCGCCGCACGCCGATCTCCGGATCCGTGCCATTGCAGTAGCTGATGATGTTGGTGTCGAAGTCACGCTCTGTGAAGACCGTGGGAGCGAAGACGGGCGGTTCCAGGGGCCGCAGCTCGACCTCCGCGCCGACCTGCTGGAGCTGGGTCCGCAGCAGCTCGCCGTACCGAGCGAAGAACGGGAAGTGGACGAAGTCGAAGGCCAGCGGCGTGCCATCCTCCACGCCGGCCACGCCCTGGGCCGTGCGCGTTCCGTCGCCGTCACGGGTCCAGCCGGCCTCATCCAGCAGTCGCTCTGCTTCGGCCATGTCGAAGCCGGGCATGGGCAGGTCGGCGGCGTGCGCCCAGCCGATCCCGCTCGAGATGGGCGCCTCCGCTACGCGACCTTCACCGAAGAGGACACGCTCCAGGAAGGCGTCGCGATCAAGGGCGTGGGCGATGGCCTTGCGGACGTTCAGGTCCGCGAACATGGGCCGCTCCAGGTTGAAGCTCATGGTCATGATGCAGTTGGAGCCGCCGGGATTGCGGTCAGTGCGCAGGAACTCGATGTTCGGATCCTCATCCAGGCGGGGCTGGTCCGGACCGGGCACA
>JBBSMF010000230.1:0-3596 GCA_038233295.1 Candidatus Limnocylindrales bacterium
CAGCGCGACGGCCAGCAGATGCTGGGCATGTCGGCGGACGTCTACACGAGCGACGGCCTGCGCTACCGATACGAGATCTGGCAGGTGTGGCGCCACATCCTTGACCGCACCATCGCCACGGAAGGCCTGGCGCCCGGCGAGCAACGGCTCGTGCTCCAGACCAGCGAAGGTCCCTTCGGTACGCCGGAGAAGCTCGGCGTGGTCGCACGCCTCGTCGAGGTCACACCAGCAGACGCCGAGTCCGCCAACCCCGAGGCGCGACCGCGCGACTGCCGTCCAGAGGACGCCGGGGGATAGCCCAGCCCAGTGTCACCCGACGCCCGTGGCTGACACGCTACCGAAACTCGATCCGTGAGCAGCGGGTCGCTTGCGGCATGGTGAGCAGCGCAGAGTCCCGTCCGAGGGCTCGTCGCGGGACGCGAGGGCAAGCTGCACGGTCGCCCAGCCGGACTTCTCGGACGGATCGACGCCTTCTCGGCTACCTCCCGGCTAGACTTCCCGGGTGCCACTGATCACCACGGGCCGCCGACGCTTCATCGCCCTGGAAGGCCCCGACGGAGCGGGCAAGTCGGTGCAGGCGTCTCGACTCGCGGACCGGCTGCGGGCCGCCGGGCACGTCGTGACACTCACCCGGGAGCCGGGCGGGACGCCGCTCGGCGAGCGGATCCGCGACGTCCTGCTCATGGGCGACGACGCACCGCGTACCCCGCAGTCCGACGCGCTGCTGTTCAACGCCGCCCGAAGCCAGCTGGTCCGTGACGTCATCGCGCCCGCGCTGGCGCGGGATGAGACCGTGATCTGCGACCGCTTCGCGGATTCGACGGTGGCCTATCAAGGCTACGGTTCGGGAGTCGATCATGGCTCGCTACGCCAGCTGGAGCGCCTGGCTACCGGCGGCCTCCGGCCCGACCTGATCGTCCTGCTGGACGTGCCGGTGGCGGTCGGCCTGGCTCGGCGGGCCCGTGGGGCGCCAAGTGAGTTGACGCGCTTCGAGCGTTCATCCCAGCACGACATGGTTTTCCACGAACGCGTCCGGCAGGGATACCTTGAGATGGCCGCGAGCGATCCCCAACGATGGTGCGTGATCGACGCCGGTACTGATCCGGCGGCGGTCGCGGACCAGATCGCCCAGCACCTCCAGGAAGATCTCCATCCGAGTGAACCAAGCGCCTCTCCGCTGCGCATCAGGTCATGACAAGCACGCCGGATCCCTTGGGCGGACGCACGAACGGCATCTCGGAGAAGACCGACGAGATGCTGATCGCGGGGGTAGCGGCAGGAGACCACCAGGCTCTCTCTGCGCTCTACGACCGATACCAGGGGTTGATGTACGGAATGGCCACCAAGATCACACGGGACGGCTCACTGGCACAGGACGTGGTCCAGGACGCCTTCGTGGGCATCTGGAAGAATGCGGTCCGCTACTCCAGCGACCGGGGCTCCGCGCGCACCTGGATCCTGTCCATCACGCATCACCGAGCCGTCGATGTTCTGCGCCGGCGCCGCCCGACCAGCGAGCTGCCCGAGCCCGAAGGACCGGCACCAGCACCGGACCAACTGGTGCTAGGCGACATCTGGCCAGAGGTCGCGGAGCGGCTCGATGCGAGCGTCGTTCATGGAGCACTCGAGTCGCTGCCGCCCGTGCAGCGTCAGGCCATCGAGCTGGCCTACTTCGGGGGTCTGACCCAGCAGGAGATCGCGCAGCGGACGGCGACCCCTCTGGGTACCGTCAAGAGTCGCGTCCGTCTTGGTCTGCTTCAGCTGCGGCGTGTCCTGACGGGTGGTCTGGCCGAGGTCGATCGGCCCTCTGGGGTCGGCCTGCGGCCGAGCGGCGCTGGCGGCGCTGCGACATCGGAGACAGACCGATGAGCGATGGCGACGTCTCGGATCGCAGCGTGCTCACCTGCGAGGAGGTCACCGAGCTTGCGGGGCTTCACGTGCTCCACGCCCTCGATGCTGAGGAGTCCGCGGCGGTTCGCGCGCATCTCGACGGCTGCGCCGCGGCACACGCTGAGTTCATGGATCTGGGCGGTGTCGTGCCGGCCATCTCCCGGTTGTTCGAGCCGGTCGACGCGCCGCCGGAGCTGAAGAGCCGCGTGATGGCTGCTGTCGCCGCTGCAGAAGCGCCCGCCTCGACCGTATCAGCGACCGCGGTGCCTCCGACCGTATCCGCGAGTGTCGCCCCCGGGCCTGCCGCTCCCGCGCCATCACGCACGCAGGCCGAGATGGACGCCAGGGTGTGGGAACCACCCGCCGGAGAGCGACCCCAGCCTCGCCGCGTCAACGGCCTGGGTTGGGCCATGACCGCAGCGGCCGTGATGGTCATCGCCGTCCTGGGCGCCTGGAACGTGGTGCTGCAGTCTCGTGCCGGTGAGGTGGAGCAGCGCGCACAGCTGATCGCACAGGCCATCGCCGCCAGCACGGATCCCGAGGCTGAGGTCGCCGTCCTACGCGGCACCGGATCCGCTCAGGGGGCCAGCGGTTTCGCTGCGTTCCCGGCCGAGGGCGAGGGCTACATCGTGCTGGTCGATCTGCCGCCGGCCCCAGCCGGTCAGACGTATCAGGCTTGGTACCTCGTCGACGGCCAGGCCACTTCGGCCGGGCTGATGGCGGTGGGAGCGGACGGCTATGCCCTGATGTCGGACGTGGCTGCCCGGGACGGCTCGCAGCAGATCGCCCTGACCATCGAGCCCGCCGGCGGCGTGGATACGCCCTCCGGGGAGCCGGTCGTGGCGGGAGAGCTGAGCGCCTGAGCGTCTGACTCCGCCCCCAGGGCGTCGACTCAGGACGTGGCGGCAGCCTTCAGGACCGTGCCGGGTCCCTGCATCAGAGCCGCCTGCAGGGCCGCTTCTCCGGCGGCCAGCAGCTCATAAGCTTCCTTGCCCTCGTCGGGGAAGCCGACGACCCCTCCGCTGACGCTGATCGGTCCCGTGGGCGCCGGTTCAAGCTGCCCGACCGCGTCTCGGACCCGAGTCGCGGCCTCCGTCCCCCCTGCGCCCGGGCAGATGGCGGCGAACGTCCCGGGAGCGATGCGCGCCACCGTGTCGATGAGCCGCAGCTGCTCGGCCAGCGTGGCGGCCACGCGTCGCAGCACGTCGTCGGCTGCTGCCGCCCCCGCCCGTGCCTCGAAGTCGGCCAGGCCGTCGATGGCGAAGAGGGCCAGTCCGATCGGCGCTGACTGGCGGCTGGCGCGCACGAGCTCGAGCTGAAGCATGCGCTCGAACGTCCGCCGGTTGGCGAGTCCCGTCAGGGGATCGGTGTTGGCCACCCGATCGAGCCAGTCGGCATGCTCGGTGAGGGCGTTCTCCAGGCGTGCTTGGCGGATGGCCACTGCGACCAGGTCGGCCATGGCGAGCAAGGGCTCGGGCGGGGACTCGGTCGCTGTGCTGCTGGCCCACAGAAGCAGGCCCTCCACGACTGCAGCGCCCTCATCGTCTGCGGTCACCAGCGGGATCGCCGCGAACGCCTGCGCCGTGCCTGGCAGGAACGGCAGCGAGAGCAGATCTTCCTGGGCACGCGCGAAGCTGACCGGCCGCCGGTCCGTCAGGGCAGAGGCGACCGCTTCATGAACCCCCTCCAGGGCGATGGGCGCCGGC
>JBBSMF010000231.1:0-3579 GCA_038233295.1 Candidatus Limnocylindrales bacterium
AACATCCGGCCAGCCGGATCTTGACAGACGCCTAGCAGCAGCCGCCTGGGCAGCAGGTCGGCTCGCAGTCGCAACAGGAACGGATCAGCACGTGGCACCTCCTTCCGGTCCGCAGCAGGCGAGGGGCAGCATCTTTCCGGATCGCATGGACCCTTGCAGGGTGGCCAGCTCTCGGTCGAGGTGATCAAGCTCGGCGCGTGCCGCGGCGATCGCCTGCCGGCGCTCGCCAAGGCGGTCGAGTAGCTGCTCCTCCATCACATCGCACTGACCGTCCCGGCAGAGGGCGGACAGGCGACCACACTCGGAAAGCTCCAAGCCCAGCCCACGCATGGCGACCACGAGCCGCACGCGGCACAGGTCGTCGTCGGTGTACTCACGGTATCCATTGGCCTTCCGGGGAGCTGCCGGCAGGACCCCTTCCGCCTCATAGAACCGGACCGCAGCCGGCGTGATGCCGGCGCGTCGAGCGAGCTCGGAGACCTTCATGGTGCCACCCTAAACTTTGCAGTTACTGTAAAGTCAAGACTCTAACACACCGTTGCGCGGACGAGGATGACCGTGATGTCCGAGGCTCCCATCAGGGTGCTGTTCGTCTGCACCGGCAATAGTGCCCGCAGCCAGATCGCCGAAGCGCTGCTGTCACGATTCGGCGGCCATCGCTTCGTCGGCGCCTCAGCGGGCACGGAGCCCCACGGCGTCAACCCATTGGCGGTCAGGATCCTCGCTGACGTGGGCATCGATTGGTCCGACGCCCGCAGCAAGTCGGTCACCGAGCTCCTGGGGCAGCCGTTCGATTACGTCATCACGGTGTGCGACCGTGCCCGGCAGAGCTGCCCGGTGTTCTCGGGGTCGTACGAGTCGCTGCACTGGGGTCTGGAGGATCCGGCCGAGGTCCAGGGGAGCGAGGAGGAGAAGCTTGCCGCGTTCCAAAGGACGCGGATGGAGCTGACGCAGCGCCTGCGCCTATTCGTGGAGGTCGCGCGGCGGTCCGCCGCCCAGCCGGTGCGCAGCCTCCCCTCGGGGTGAGGGCGCATCTCGCGGAAGCGCTGGGGACCTTCTCCCTCGTCTTCGCGGGCTGCGGGGCGATCGCGGTCGACTACCGAACGGGGCAGCTCGGGCTCATCGGTATCGCGCTGGTCTTCGGGCTGGTGATCGCGGTGATGATCTACGCCCTCGGGCACATCAGCGGTGCTCACTTCAACCCGGCCGTCTCCGTCGGCTTCGCCATCGGGCGCCGGCTCCCCTGGTCGCGGGTGGCGACCTATTCCATGGCCCAGATCGCGGGTGCATCGATCGGAGCGCTCGTGCTGCACGCCACGCTCGGAACCGACCCGGGCCTCGGCGTGACGCGTGCCTCTGGCAGTCACCTCCAGGCCGTGGTCTGGGAAGCGCTGCTGACCTTCTTCCTGATGCTCGTCATCACCGCTGTCGCGACCGACAGGCGTGCCGTCGGTGAGCCCGCCGCCGCGCTGGTGTCCCGGTTCCTGCGTGATGGTCGGCGTCGGGCGTGATCGCACGACTGTGACATCATCGGACTGGAGCTAGCGCAATACAGACGGTCAGGCAGGGGTGCAGGGTGACACGACTTGGGGCCGCGTCCGGGCCGCTCCTCATCGCCGACATCTCCGGGTACACGGGCTTCCTGGCCACGGTCGCGGACGTCCACCGGGACGACGCTTTCGCGGACGGACGGATCCCGGACGCCTATTCGCTGGTCTCGTCCCTGCTCGACGGGATCATCACAAGCATCGTGCCCCCATACGCCTTGGCCAAGCTGGAGGGGGACGCCGTCTTCGCCTTCGCCCCGTCTGCCGAGGGGTTCCCGCGTGGCGAGGCCGTGCTGGACTGCCTTGCCACTTGCTACGCGGCGTTCAAGGAGCGCTTGGGCGGCGCTCGGTCCATCTGGTCCTGTCGTTGCGAAGCATGCTCCCTGGTGGAAGGGCTGGACCTCAAGTTCGTGCTCCACGCCGGTGCATTCGTCGTCCAGCCGATGGGTGGCGGCAATGAGCTGGTCGGATCAGAGGTGGTGATGGTCCATAGGCTGCTCAAGAACCGCGCGGCGGAGCTGGTGGGAACGTCTGCCTATGCGCTCATCACCGATGCCGCTTCCCGCATGCTGGAGATCCCGCCCGGCGATTCCGTGCCACTCGTCGAGGAGTACGAGCATCTGCCGCCGGTCTCCGCCCGCGTCGTGCCCTTGGCTCCCGACGGCACCGCGCTGGCCTCACGACGTAGCGCCCCGCCACCCGCATGAGCACCTCGATGACCGGCAAGACCGTATTGATAACCAGTGGCGCCGGCGGTATCGGCAGGGCGACCGCGAACGGCCTGTCCTCCATGGGTGCTCGGGTGGGCATAACCGGCCGCGACCGCGCCCGGGCGCAGCGGGTCGCAGCCGGGATCGCCCGCGAGTCGGGCAACCCCATGGTGGACGTCTTCGTGGCCGACATGTCGTCGCATGCCGAGGTCCGGCGTTTGGCCGGCGAGGTCCTCTCCGGCGATTCCGCCCGCCGCTGACGCGAACCCCGAGGAGCCGTAGTCGCCGTGCTTCGTATCCCCGGGGCCGGCTCAGTGTCGACGTCGAGGTTCCAGCCGGCCTGCTGGTAAAACGCTTTGGCCGGGTCGACATCGCCGACGGGCAGAGTGATCGCTTCGATTCGCGTCCACGTGTCCGTTCGCTCCTTCCGCTGTATCGCCGATGCTGCCCGCCGAGGACGCTGGCAGCGATCCTGCCATTCATCCAGCGCCCCGAGCGTGCCCCTTCGCAACGTCACCGATGATCGCGGCGAGTTCGCGTGGCCGCGACCACATCGGCCAGTGACTGGTGGGCAGGTCGACCCAGCTCACGTCGCGGAGCTCGGGGATACCAGCGAGAAATGCCCAGTCGGGATGCTCCTTGGCGTAGGTCTGGTACTGCTCGGCGCTGAACCCGGTGCAGATGATCGTGCTCGGGATATCGCAGCGCGCCTCGTTGGTCAGCTCCGCCGCTTCGCGGAGGAGGCTTCCAGGAACAGGAACCGCCCGTCGTCGGAAGGTATCGAGCTGCTCCTCGCTGAGTCCATCGAGATTCTCCTCCTCCTTGACCTCCTCCCAGTTCAAGGGCTTCTCCACAGCCCCGAAATCGGGGTCCAGCGCGCCCTTCCCGGGAGCCGTGTCGACGTAGACCATCGCGGCGATCCGCTGCGGGACCCTGTCACTCGCGGCGTAGCCGGAGAACCCGGTGGCGCTGTGGACGGCGAGCACGACCGGGGCCGAGGCGGCCTTCACCGCGTCGACGATGGCGTTGACGTGGTCCGCCAAGGTGATGGCCGACCGGTCGGCGTCGACCGACTCGAGGCCGGGGAGCGTCAGCGCGGTCACGTCGTGCCCGTCGCCGCGCAGCGTATCGGCGACCTCGTCCCACGCCCATGCGCCCAGCCAGAAGCCGGGGACCAGGATGATCGGTGCGGAAGTCGTTCCTTGATGCTCAGCCATGTCGCTCCTCTGCTGCTCTTGCTTTGTTCCGGTACTCGCTCACCGAGACGGCTGCGCGAGGTCGAGGCGAACCAACAGGCGCGGGAGACGGCCGCGTGCGCATCG
>JBBSMF010000232.1:0-3573 GCA_038233295.1 Candidatus Limnocylindrales bacterium
CTCACGCTGAAGGCGCGCCGCCAACCGATGCCGAACACCCTGACCAGCGGCCAGAGCGTCCGAAGAGCCGTGCGAGCCCTCATGATGGGCCAGCCGTGTTCGGTCATCGTGACGAGTCGGCAGGCTCACGACCATCAGCATCTACGGTCCCGACCCGCACCGTGAGCCTTACCGAACGACGATGTTCACCAGGCGATCCGGCACGTGGATGACACGCACGACCTCCTTGCCAGCGAGGTTCGCGCGCACCTTCTCCCTGCCCATGACCGCCCCTTCGATGTCGGCCTGGGAGAGACCCAGGGGCAGGGATACTCGATCGCGGAGCTTGCCGTTGATCTGGACCGGCAGCTCCACGGTGTCTTCCGTGATCAGTGCTGGATCCCAGGCCGGCCATCGCTCGGCATGCACCGAACGCCATCCTTCGCCGGCTTCGGCGAGGCGGCGGCTCCACAGCTCCTCGGCCATATGTGGCGCCAGCGGGGCCAGCATCAGGAGCGTCAGCCTGATGGACTCCTGCCACTCGCCAGAGCCGGCGACGGCCGTGCCACGCGCTCGCATCAGGCCGTTGGTCAGCTCCATGAGCTTGGCGATGAGAACGTTGAAGCGGTAGCCCTCGTAAAGCTCCGAGACATCGCGGAGAGTCCGATGCGCCAGGCGCAGCAGCTCACGCCGGGCTGCCGGCGGATCCATCTCCGCGTCCCCCCCGGCCTGCCCGCCTGACTCGGACTCGCTCGCCTCCGTGCCGTGCGGATCTAGCACCACCGTCCAGACACGGCTCAGGAAGCGATGCACGCCGCCGATGCCGGTCGCGCTCCAGGGCGCGTCGGCCTCCCAGGGCTTCATGAACATCAGGAAGAGCCGCACGGTGTCGGCCCCGAAGCGCTGTACCAGCTCGTCGGGATCCTGGACGTTGCCGCGGCTCTTGCTCATGCGCTCACCGTCCTGACCCAGGATCTGGCCCTGATTGAAGAGGCGACGGAAGGGCTCACGCTCGCTGATGAGCCCCAGATCAGCCAGCGCCTTGGCGAAGAACCGGCTGTAGAGCAGGTGCATCACGGCGTGCTCGGCCCCGCCGGTGTATTGGTCGACCGGACACCAGCGATCGACCAGGTCGCGATCCAGCGGCGCATCGTCCTCCTTTGGCGAGAGGTAGCGCCACCAGTACCAGGAAGAGTCCACGAAGGTCTCCAGGGTGTCCGTCTCGCGCCTGCCCACTCCGCCGCAGCGGGGGCAGGCGGTGCGCAGGAAGCGCTCGTCGAACTCCAGCGCGTTGCCGCCCTGGGGCCGGAACTCGAAGTCCTCGGGTAGCAGCACGGGCAACTGGTCCTCGCCGAGCGGCACCACGCCGCACGACGGTTCCGCCTCGCAGTAGACGACCGGGATCGGCGTGCCCCACGCGCGCTGACGGGACACCAGCCAGTCGCGCAGCCGGTAGGTCACCGACCCCTTGCCCTGACCCCTCGATTCCAGCGTCTCGGTGATGGCGCTGGCGCCTTCCGGAGCTGGCATGCCCGTGAAGGGACCGGAGTCGACCAGCACCTCATCCGGCGTGTGCGCCACGAATGCGTCCTCGACCAGCGCCTCCTCTTGCCCGTGGGCCTGGATCACGCGCCGGATGGGCAGCTCGAACCGCTGGGCGAAAGCGAAGTCCCGGGCGTCATGTGCCGGCACGGCCATGATGGCGCCGGTGCCGTAGCCCAGCAGCACGTAATCGGCGATCCAGATGGGGATCCGCTCGCCGCTGATGGGGTTCAGCGCGTCGGAGCCCAGGGCCACACCGGTCTTCTCGCGGTCGGTCGAGAGTCTGTCGATCTCCGACTTGCGGCGGCTGGCGAGGCGATAGGCGTCGACCTCGTCACGCTGCTCCGGATGCGTCAGCGAGTCGACCAGTGCGTGCTCCGGGGCCAGGACCAGGAAGGTGGCGCCGAAGAGCGTGTCCGGCCGCGTGGTGAAGACGCGGATGTTATCGCCGCCGGGCTGGACCTCGTCCGGCGCGACGGTGAACTCGACCTCAGCGCCCTCCGAGCGGCCGATCCAGTTCCGCTGCATGGTGCGGATCGGCTCGGGCCAGTCCAGGCCGGGATATTCCAGCAGCTCGTCGGCGTAGGCCGTGGTGCGGTAGAACCACTGCTCCAGGTCGCGCTTGACGACCGGCGTGCCGCAGCGCCAGCAGCGCCGCTCAGCACCCTCGACCTGCTCGCGGGCCAGCACGACCTGATCCTTGGGGCACCAGTCGACCGGCGCCATGGCGCGGTAGGCCAGCCCCTTCTCCAGGAACTTCAGGAAGAACCACTGGTTCCAGCGGTAGAACTCGGGCGTGGCGGTGACCAGCTCAGCCTCCCAGTCGAAGGTGGCACCCATGGACCGCAGCTGGCCGCGCATTCGCTCGATGTTGGCCATCGTCCACGTGGCGGGATGGACGCCACTCTTGATGGCCGCGTTCTCCGCCGGCAACCCGAACGCGTCGAAGCCGACGGGGAAGAACACGTTGAAGCCGTTCATCCGCCGGTATCGAGAGATGGCGTCCGTGGGCACCTTGATGGACCAGTGCCCGATGTGCAGATCGCCGGAAGGGTAGTCGTACATCGTGAGCAGGTAGTACTTGGGCCGCGTGTCGTCGCGCAGATCGGTCCGATGCATGCCCAGCTCATCCCAGCGAGCCTGCCAGCGCGGCTCGATCGTGGAGGGGTCGTAGCGTTCCCGTGGAGGGTGCGCCGGAGCCGTAGAGGTGTTCGCTTCAGAGGTCATGGCACGAGTCTCGTCGTAACGGGGGAGGGACCGTCGCGCTTCGGCCGCGCGGCGCGCTCAGGCGCCGGCGACCCGCATAAGGTCGAGGTCACCGTTCGAACGGCGGTGGCGGATCGCGCTGTGTGCCATCAGGCCCTCATCGTAGGCGACGAGGGCAAGGGGCTGCCCGTCCAGCACCAGGAAGGGATGGTGGAGCGACGGGGGCTCGAACCCCGGACCTTCTGCATGCCATGCAGATGCTCTCCCAACTGAGCTACCGCCCCAAGAGGCGAATCCTACCGTATCGACCCCGCGACCCGGTGTCTTGAGCGCCGCCGCGGTCGAACCGCCTCACGTCGCCGGCTACCGTTTGACGAGGTAGCTTCAAGAAGCTACTTTGTGTCCATGCACGCCGTCGGACTGAAGGTCCTGAAGAACAGACTGAGCGAGTACGTTCGCCTGGCGGCGTCGGGCGAGACGATCCTGGTCACCGACCGTGAACGCGTGGTGGCCGAGCTGGTACCTCCCCGAGCGGGTCGCGAACCACTGGCCAGCGACGCGATACTGGCGGAAGCCGTCCGCAAGGGATGGCTGACCCCAGCTCTCGGTGCGCCGGATGCGTCGGTGCCCAGGCGACCCGTCACGACGCTCGACCGCCTCATGACGGAGCTGGAGGAAGATCGCGCCGATCGATGATCTACATAGACAGCTCGGTGGTCCTGGCCCAGCTGCTTGCAGAGGACCACCATCCTGACTCGACGTTCTGGCAGGATGGTCCCTTCGTATCGAGCCGCCTCCTCGAATATGAGGTCTGGAACCGGATCAACGGCCGACGTTTGGCGCCCA
>JBBSMF010000233.1:0-3566 GCA_038233295.1 Candidatus Limnocylindrales bacterium
CAGCGCCTTCGGAGCCTCAGCAGTCCGCTGCGGCCGGTGCTGGCGCGGTGGAGGCGGTGGAGACGGCCTAGCTGGGCTTGTCGCCGCGCCCGGGTCTGCGCAGCAACGCCCGTTCTTCCCATACGTGCGCAGGGCCGACGTTATACGGGACGGGTCTCGCTTGACTGTCGCCGCGGACCCTTGAGGCGGCCGCCCGGGCACGCGATTCGGGCAACGCCAGCGTGGCAGCGGGTGTCCGGGCAGGGTCCGGAAGCGATACGGACGCTGCGGGGCGCTCCACGGAGCACCCCCCGGTGCATAACGTCGGCCCACGCGACGTATGACGAGAATGGCCGTGCCGGGACGACCGTATCAGGACCCAGGGATCAGGCGGTCTTGCGTCGCTGTAGGAACCAGTAGACGGCGGCCACGACGGCCACAGCGAGCACGATATGGATGAGGTCGCCCACCAGGTTCAGGGCGAAGCCCGCCAACCAGATGAGCACCAGGAGTCCCACGAGGACCAGGATCACGAGTGCACCTCCTTGCAGTAGAGCCTAACGCCGGGCGGCCCTTCGAGTTGACTTCCGGATCGATCAGCCTGATGCTTCATGATGCATCATGGCGCCCTCTCGATCGAACCGACTTACCTCGCTCGTCCGACGCGCGCGCTTGGACCGTGGGATGACGCAGCGCCAGCTCGCCGAAGCGAGCGGCGTGTCCCAAGCCGCCATCGCTCGGATCGAGACCGGCCGTATCGACCCGCGGGCCTCGACCGTGGAACGACTTCTGGCGGCTGCGGGACGGATCCCAACGGCGGTCTCCGCCATCGATCCCGACGGCATCGACCGCTCTGAGATCCGCCGGCTACTGGCGATGACGGATGCCGACCGGGAAGCGTGGTACTTCACGTCCAGGGCGAACCTCGTCGGCTTCCTTGCGAACGCCCGAGGGGTCGAGTGACGTTCTCGGAGCCCTTCGACCCGCAAGCCCTCATCGCCACGCTCAACCGGCACGGCGTCCGGTACGTCGTCATCGGTGGGATCGCAGGAGGCGTGCAGGGAGCCATCTGGGCGACCACCGACCTGGACATCTGCTATGCGCGCGGAACTGGCGATCACGAGAGGCTGGCCGCGGCACTCGCAGAGCTCAAGGCTCGACCAGTGGATCTTCCGTTGGGGGTCCACGTCCGACTCGACGCGCGAGCCCTGCGACGCGGCGAGACGTGGACGCTCGTGACGCAGTTCGGTCGCCTCGACCTCATGGGCGAGCCGGCGCCGGGGCTCGACTACGAAACGTTGTCAGCCACGGCCCGCTCGTTCGTCGGGCAGCATGAGACATACCTGGTCGCAAGCCTCGATGATCTCATCGCGATGAAGCGCGCCGCCGGGCGAGCCAAGGACCGGGCACACATCGAGCTCATCCAGGCGGTTCGACAAGAGCTTCAGCGTTAGAGCGCGGCGGCACCGCTTGTTCGGGCGCTACTGGTCGGCCAGGCCCGCCATCCGGATGGCACTGAGGAAGGCCCGGTAGGCCTCGACCGGCTCGTCGGCTTCGTAGCGCAGGCCCCGGTCGCCCGTGCGCGTGAAGCCGGGGATGACCGCCGCGAAGTCCGCCTGTCCGGCATGGGCCAGCTCGAGCTCCACGACGATGGGCGGCTCGATGGTCAGTGGCCGCAGGCCGTCGCAGTCGCTCGTGGCAGCGCGCTCCACGGCTCGCTTGGCGCCGGCCCTGACCAGCCCCTGAGCTTCGGCGGGATGGAGGGAGTCGGCCGCCTGCCAGCTGATGCCACGCTTCACGACGACTCGCTCCGCCCAGGGCATCCAGTCCGCCACTTCATCCGCCAGTGCATCGTCTCCGGTGACCAGGCCGACCGGCACGCCGAGCCCGCCCAGATAGAGGCCGTTGATGCCGAACTCTCCGACTGGCCTGCCACCCAGCGTGGTGAGCGTGGGCGCTCCCGAATAGGTATGCGCGATGGTGCCGCGGGGATGCCCTGCCCTGGCGTGATAGCCAACGAACAGGGCGACGTCGTAGCGACCATCGGCGGCCGCCTCCACCATGCTGAGCGGCTTGCGACCCTGGACCAGCCGGGCGCGCCGGTCGATGCGCTCCGGCGCCAGGTTGTACATCGAGCCGTGGCTGTCGTTCACCACGACCCCTGTTGCACCGCCGTCGAAGGCGCCCTCGATGGCAGCGTTGGTCTCCCCCTCCATCAACCGGCAGGCATCGGCGTACCCGCGGTCGTCGCGTCCCGTCGGCTTGGCGTGGCTGATCCCGGCGATGCCCTCCATGTCGACGGACAGGTAGATCCTCATGCTGTGGCCGAGTATGCCGGCGCCAAGTCCGGGAACATCGGGAAGTGGCGGACGTTCAGCGTCAGCAACCGCGCTCCGAGGGACTGGGTCGCTGCCGCGACGAGATAGTCGACGATATCCACGCCCCGGTGAGAGCGAAGGTACCGAGCGGCTAACTCTCCCGCCGCGTCAGCGAGCTCCACTGTGACGTCGACCCAACGCAGATGTGCAAGGAGGGCGGCGATCCGATCGATCTCGTTCGGTCTGGCGCCCGCCAGGATCTCCGTCCGAACCACGGTGACGCTCCACATCTCGTGGCCTGCCTCCACCGCATCGCGCAGGACCGCCAAGGCGCGCGGGTCGGCCCGTAGATGGTCGATGAGCACTGACGTGTCCACGACGACGAGCACCGGGGCGGAAACGACTACTCGGTGGGATGCATGTCGGCCAGACGGCCCTGCCGCAGGCGCTCCACGTACGCCTCGCCGGTCTCGGCCCGATCGGACCATATCCCCGCGCTCTGCTCGAGCGCCTCTACGAAGTCCCCGGTGACACTGGAAGACAGGTAGTGCGCCTCTATCGCCTCCCGGATCAGCCGAGAGCGGGTATGGCCCGTGACCCGCGCCGCTTGTTGTAGGGCGCGCGTCTCGCGTTGCGTCAGGTAGATCTGGGTTCGTTGCATGATGTATACATACATCAGTCGTCGCGTCGCATCAACTCTGCTGCGGTGCGTGCCGGGGCGCCCAGCCAGACGCTGCCGTCGTCGAAGTGCTCCGATTTCCAGATGGGGGCCCGCGCCTTGAGCTCCTCTATGGCGTAGCGACACGCGTCGAAGGCGGCGCCTCGGTGCGCGGCGGCGGCCGCGATCACGACGCTCGCCTCCCCCACCGGGACGGTGCCGGTGCGGTGGATGATGGCCAGTCGATTCACGCCGAAGCGCGACTGGATCTCCTTGCCGATGGCGGACAGGACCGCCACGACCATCGCGTCGAAGGCCTCGTACTCCAGTGAGCGCACCTCACGCCCGACGAAGCGTGCGGCCTCCGACTCTTGCCCGGGTGCCGGTGTGCCGGCGCTCTCCCGCGTCTGTCCGACGAAGAGGACGAGTGCTCCGTCGGCGGCGGTAGGCACGGTGCGACGAAGCTCGGCGCGGAGATCGTCATTCAGCGGGGCCTCGGACATCTCGAGACGCAGGAGGGGCGCGGACGCGGCCGCGGCCGGTGACCCACCGGCCACCGGGGGGATGATCGCCACCTCGTCGCCATCATGGAGCGGCTCTGCTGCGTCGGC
>JBBSMF010000234.1:0-3561 GCA_038233295.1 Candidatus Limnocylindrales bacterium
GAGGGCACCAGGGCGGCGTCGGCCCGCATGAGCCACTCCACCGGCCCTCGTCCTGAGGCGACTGCACGAAGGCCGGCCGCGCAGCCGATGTCGATGGCATCCACGGAGCGATCCAGCAGCGCGGCCAGCGATGCCGCACCGACGATGAAGCCCTGCCGCCCATCGGGCAGCTGGCGCGTCCCGGCGTCCGGCGCCCAGCGGGAGGCGAGCTGCCGGGCCCAGTGCGGAGCGCCCGCGGCGCTTCCGCGCAGCTCCGGACCGGTCGCTGGCGCGTGCACCACTCGCTCGGCAGGAAACGCTTCGCCCCAGCTGGTCGCTCCGCCGAACAGGATCACCCGCAGGTCCGGGCGTCGCTGCGTCGCGGCGGCGATCATCGGGGAGAGGGCTTCCAGGCCCGATCGCTCGATGGAGGACGGTGGCTCGCCGGCACCCAGCGCGACCGCCGTCACGGAGCGGTCGAGGCAGGCCTCCGTCACAGCACGCGGATCGGTGCCCGTGCCCCCGAAGCGAGCGACCACATCCCAGCCCGCGATGAGGAAGGCACGCGCCACCTCGTCCGCGCGGCGCTCGCTGCCGGCCGCGCAGACGACGCGCAGCGGCCGGTGCGTGGCGACCTCCAGGCGCGCCCAGGAGGGCCACTCTTCGGGATCCGGCAGCATCCCGGGTTCGGTCGCGCCGACGCGCGCCACCAGATCCTCCAGGATGGCCTCGACGCTGATGCCGCGAGGCGCCGCCGACGCGGCCAGCAGCCGGAAGCGCCCGCCGACGGGTGCGATCAAAGCGGCCGCGGTGGAGGCCGTGCCGTGATCGATGGTGAAGAAGGAGAGCGGGTCGGGCTTCACCCGGGGACCGTCACTGGATGCGCGGAGCGCTCAGGCGTCGAAGCCGGGCTCTTCGTCGATCTCCTCGAGCCGCTCGATCAGCCGCTCGATGCCCGCCTCGTCGGCGAGCACGCGCTGGAGCTCCGCCATGTCGCCGCCGAAGAGGTCGTGCAACACGGGATCGAAGAAGAGCATCGCCTGGCTGCCCAGCGGTCGGTATGGCCGGCTGGCCTCCAGGAACATCACCGCCGGGCCCGTCGCCCCGCGGACCTGGATCTCCCGGGCCACGAACTCCACGACCTCCTCACGGAGCTCCGGCTCCTGCCCCCTGGGACCCGTCACGAGCGCACGTCCACCCTCACTCAGCCCACTCTCCCTCATCCCGGCCCGATCAGGAGCCTTCCGCGCCGCGGTGGGCCGCTCGGCCCTGGGGATCCTCGCGGACCAGGACCTCGCCGACGACCGTTCGGATGCCCGTCACCTCTCGTCCGAGATGGTACACCCGAGTCAGCCGGTGAGCCATACCCACGAGCACCTCCCAGACGATGGTGGTGCGTCGTCGCGCCAGGTCCGTGGCGCTGATGCACTCCTGACCCTGGCTGCCCAACAGCACGAACTCGTCGTCCATATCGACTCCGGGCACGTCGGTCACATCGACCGCGAGGGCGTCCATGGCCACCGTCCCCACGGCGGGCACGCGATGTCCCCTCACCAGGACGGAGGCACCGGGCTGGTAGCCGCGGATCCAGCCGTCGCCGTAGCCGATGGGCAGCGTGGCGATTCGTGAGGGACGCTGGGCACGCCACCGCCCCCCGTATCCGACGGCCGTGCCCTCACCAACGTCCAGGATGCGCAGGGCTCGAGCCTTGAGGGTCATGGCCGGCCGCAGGGCGGACCCAGCTCGGCGGGCCGCGGCGGCGATGGGCAGCTCGTATGCCAGCTCCCCATAGAGGCAGAGGCCAGCCCGGACCATGCCGTGATGACGGCTCGTTCCGGCGAAGAGACCGCCACTGGCGGCGAGATGGACCGGTGGGCCTGGGACACCAGCCGCGCGCAGTGACTCCGCGGCGGCCAGCAACACCCGTTCCTGATCCGCCGATGTGTCGCCGGCCTCGGCGCTGGCGAGGTGCGACCAGATCCCGGCCAGCCGCACGCCGGGCGTAGCGGTGATCGCGCGCGCCACGTCTGCCACCCGCTCCGGCAGGATCCCGGCGCGGGCCAGCCCGGTCTCGACCTCGAGATGGACCAGCAGCTCGGGCTGTGCGGAGGCGGTAGTAGGCAGCGGCTGCTCGCGCCAGGCGGCGAGCATCTCCAGGGCCAGCTCGGGGTCCGCGGCGACCAGCTCGAAGCCGTCGGCCGCCGCTGCCGGCACCTCGGCCGTGGGGATCGTGAAGAGGATCAGCACCGGCGCGCTGATGCCGGCCCGGCGCAGCGCCCGCGCCTCGTCCAGCGTGGCTACGCAGAGTCGTGCCGCGCCCGCCGCCACGAACGTACGTGCCGCCACCTCCAGGCCGTGCCCGTACCCGTCGGCCTTGACGACCGCCGATACTTCCACGCTCGGCCCGACCAGCTCGCGAACGGCTTGCAGGTTGCCCGCCAGGGCGCCCTGGTCGATCTCCAGCCAGGCCATGCGCGGCAGCCGCGGCAGGCCGGCCCGGCGCAACTGCTCCTCGATGGAGGGCCGTGCCGGATCGTCGTTCATGCCGGACGCAGCCGCTCGCCGAAGCCCAGGCGTCGCTCGCCGCGTGCCCCCCCAGCTGCACTGACCAGATCGTGGCGGGCACGCGCGATGAGAAGCGGCAGGTCCGAGGCGAGGAGGCCGGCATCGCCCAGTCGCTCGCTGGCTCGTTCCGCGGCCACCCCGTGGAGATAGACGCCGAGGCGCGCCGCGTCGTAGGGCTCCAGACCCTGAGCCAATAGTGCCGCCACGGTGCCAGCCAGGACATCGCCGGTACCCGCTGTCGCCAGCGCAGGGTTCTCGAAGGACGCTCGCGCCAGTCGTTCGTCGCCGCCGGCGATGACCGTGCGTGCACCCTTCAGCACGACGACCCGTCCCCACCGCGCGGCGGCCGCGGCAGCGCGCTCGGCCCTCTCCGTATCGTCCGGGCCCACCGCCGATCCATCGAGCCGCGCGAACTCACCAGGATGTGGCGTGAGGACGGCGGGCCGGGCCGCGCTGATCCACCAGGCCGGCGTCACGGCCAGGACGTTCAGCGCCTCCGCGTCGAGCACCGCCGGGGCGCCATCCTCTGCCAGCAGCGCCAGCACGAGGGCGGCGGTCGCCTCTCCGGGGCGCAGGCCCGGGCCTAGAAGGAGGGCATCGGCGGAGCGTCCCAGGATGGCCGCCGCAGCGGCCGCGGGATCGACCTCCATGGGCGCGCGCTCGGGCAGACCCATGGTCACCGCCTCGGGTACCCGCCCGGCGGCCAGGGGCTGGAGCGAGGCGGGCAGCGCAAGGCACACCAGGCCTGCTCCGGCGCGTGCGGCGGCCTGGGTGGCGAGCAGCGCGGCCCCCAGGTGGTCGAGCGATCCGGCCACGATGACCAGCGTCCCGTGACTGCCCTTGTGGGAGCGCGCCTCGCGTCGTGGCACGAGGGTCGCCATCGTCCGGTCCTCGAGTCGCTCGACCTCCCGCGACGCGGACGCGCTCAACCCGGTTCACCTTCGGGCAGGCGCCCCAGGCGCTGGAGGCGCGCCAGGATGGCTCGCTCGCGGTCCTCCAGGCGGGCCTCCATGTCGA
>JBBSMF010000235.1:0-3552 GCA_038233295.1 Candidatus Limnocylindrales bacterium
CCGGTGAAGACGCGTCCGGTGCGGTTGCCGCCGTGGGCGGCCGGCGCCAGGCCGACCAGCAGGATCCGCGCCGAGGGGTCGCCCATGCCCGGCACCGGACGCCGCCAGTAGGGCTCGCCCCGGTAGCGGCGCGGCGGGTCGAGGGCGACGGCCTGACGCCAGGCCACCAGCCGCGGACATCGGGTGCAGACCACGACATCGGACAGGACCCCGGCCAGCGCCCGGCGCCGATCCTCGGCGTCGTGGTCGGCGGTCCCCTCAGACGCTGGTTCGGCTGGCATCGTCGCCGACCAGCTCCAGGACACCCCGCAGCGGGATGGCCACCCAGTCCGGCCGGCTGTTGAGCTCATAGGAGATCTCGTAGAGCGCCTTTTGCAGCAGCAGGGCATCGAGCAGCGTGGCCAGTTGGCCGGGGTCGGCGGGGAGGAGCTGGCTGCCTTCCATAGCCTCGAGGTAGGCGCTCAGGAAGGCGGCCGAGACCCACGTGTACCAGCTTTGCGCCCATGGCTCCAGGGCCGGCACGTCTTCCTGGCGCACCAGGCCGCTGGTGGGTGTGCCCATCAGCGACCCGAGCGCGGCGTACTGGAAGGAGCGCAGCATGCCCGCTACGTCGCGCAGCGGAGAGCGCTTGTGCCGGCGCTCGGAGAGGGGCCGCCCGGGCTCCCCCTCGAAGTCGATGATCACCACGTCGCGTCCCGTCCAGAGGACCTGGCCGGCGTGATAGTCGCCGTGGATGCGGATGCGCATGGCGTCCAGCCGGCCGGCTAGCAGGGCACGGAATCGCGCCTGGATCACCCCGGTCGCTGACAGCGCGCGGTCGACCTCGGGCAGGAGCGCCTCGGGCAGCGAAGTGCGCCGCGCGCGCAGCAGGCTCAGCGTCTCGGTCGCCTGGGTGCGCATGCCCTGGTACATCGAGCGGCGGTAGAGGGGCGTGAAGGGCTCCGGCGTGAAGGCCGCAGTGTCCGGCACGGCAGCGAGCGCGAGATGCATCTCTGCCGTCCGCAGGCCCAGCAGGCGAGCCACCTCGAAGTAACCACCGACCGTGGAGCGCAGCGGCTCCGGGGGCTGGTCGCCAGCCGACCTTAACAGCGCCGCGACCGAACCCAGACCGGCATCGGGCGGCGGTTCCGGCTCTGTGATGACGCCCTCGAAGAATCGTCCCAGGGCGTCCACGGTGTGCTCCCACACGTCACCCTCGTTGGGCACCAATCCCTGGAGCAGGCCCACGGCCATCGACTCGCCGCGAGCCGGTGCGTAGGCCAGCCAGCCCGCCACCGGGGCGCCGTGCGGGAAGCCGCGCTCGCTCAGCACCCGGCTGATCTCGACGTCGGGGTTCGTGCCGGCCTCCAGGCGACGGTAGAGCTTCATGATCAGCCGATCGCCGAACAGCACCGAGGTGTTGCTCTGCTCCGCGCGGCTGGGCGTCGCATCGAGGCCCGCGCCGGGATCGCCCCGCAGGCCCCGGAAGGCGCTGGTCGAGTGCCCCGTCAAGGCACCGCCGGAACGGCCGCGGACGCGGCGCCGCCCGCCGATCATGTCCAGCAGGGCACGATCGAAGCGGGCGTCGAAGCTGGCGTCGTACAGGACCCGGGCCGGACCATCGCTGCCGTCCGACACATGCGCCACCAGGGCCTGCGGCGCATGCTCGAGGACTCGTTCCGCTTCTTCGTGGGGGGCCAGCGCGAGCGGCAGCAGGTACGTCTCCGGATCGCCGTCGTCGTACAGGATCTCCAGGATCAGGAGCGCGGCGTCCAGGTCGCTGCCCGCCACCGCGATCCGGTCGGTCAGCCGGACCTCGCGGATGCGACGCGTCTTGGCACCGAACCAGCGGCGCGCCCGCAGGTAGGACGGCAGCGAGCGCAGCAGGGCGCGGCGTCGCTCGTCGCTCTGGAACAGGGAGCTGAGGTCCTCGGCTGGCGGCAGGCTGGCCGGGCCGGCCTCGCCACCCACTGCGGTGGCCTGGCTCACCAGCTGGAACCAGTAGAAGGCGTGCGGCCCCAGGCTCAGGAAGAACGGCCGCTCGCCGATGGTCGGGAACTCGACATGGCCGAACATCTCGACCGGGACCTGGCCCCCGAACGCCGACAGGTCGAGCTCCGCGTATTGGACGTAGCGCGACAGGTTGGCCACGAGCAGGATCCGCTCGCCCTCGAACTCACGCACGAAGGCCAGGACCTTGCGATTCTCCGGATGGAGGAACTCCAGGCTGCCCCGACCGAAGGCTGGGTGCTGCTTGCGCAACGCGATGAGTCGCTTCATCCACCACAGCAACGAATGAGGGTTGTCCTGCTGGGCCTGGACGTTGATGGCCTCGTAGTGGTACTCGGGGTCCGTGATGATGGGCAGGTAGAGGCGCTGCCGGTTGGCGCCGGAGAAGCCGGCGTTGCGATCGCCGCTCCACTGCATCGGCGTGCGCACGCCGTTCCGGTCGCCCAGATAGACGTTGTCACCCATGCCGATCTCGTCGCCGTAGTACAGGACGGGAGTGCCCGGCAGCGCGAAGAGCAGGCCGTTCATGAGCTCGATGCGCCTTCGGTTGTTGCCCATCAGCGGCGCCAATCGTCGCCGGATGCCCAGGTTGATGCGCATCTGGGGGTCCTGGGCATAGACGCGATACATGTAATCGCGCTCCTCGTCGGTGACCATCTCGAGCGTCAGCTCGTCGTGGTTTCGCAGGAACATGGCCCACTGTGCGTTCTCGGGGATGGGCGGCGTCTGTTCCAGGATGTCCAGGATGGGGAAGCGGTCCTCCATGCGCAGCGACATGAACAGCCGGGGCATGACCGGGAAGTGGAATGACATGTGGCACTCGTCACCCTGCCCGAAGTAGGCCACCGAGTCCTCCGGCCACTGGTTCGCCTCGGCCAGGAGCATCCGGTCGCCGTAGCGGCGGTCCACATGCGCCCGCAGCTCACGCAGGAAGCCGTGCGTCTCGGGCAGGTTCTCGCAGTTGGTACCCTCGCGCTCGTAGAGGTAAGGGACGGCGTCCAGGCGCAGGCCGTCCACGCCCATCTCCAACCAGAAGTCCATGGCCCTGATGAGCGCCGCGCGGACCTGCGCGCTCTCGAAGTTGAGATCCGGCTGGTGGGAGTAGAAGCGATGCCAGTAGTAGGCATCGGCCACCGGGTCCCAAGCCCAGTTGGACGCCTCGAAGTCCTTGAAGATGATGCGCGCCTCGCGGTACCGGTCGGCCGTGTCACTCCAGACGTAGAAGTCCCGCCAGACGCTTCCGGCCGGCGCCCGTCGCGCTCGCTGGAACCAGGGATGCTGGTCCGAGGTGTGGTTGCAGACCAGCTCCGTGATGACTCGCAGCCCACGACGGTGCGCCTCGCGGATGAAGGCCCGGACGTCGCGCAGCGAGCCATAGTCGGGATTGACGCTGGTGTAGTCGGCGATGTCGTAGCCATCGTCCTTGAGCGGCGAGGGATAGAAGGGCAGCAGCCAGATGGCCGTGACGCCCAGGTCCTGGAGGTAGTCGAGCTGGGCGGTCAGCCCGCGAAAATCCCCCTGGCCGTCACCGTCGCCGTCGTAGAAGGCGCGCACATGCAGCTC
>JBBSMF010000236.1:0-3551 GCA_038233295.1 Candidatus Limnocylindrales bacterium
GCGCCTCGGCTTTCTTCGCGGCGGAGCTCGACCGCCCACAGCGACGATGACCCGCTACATCGACGAGCACCGCGCTCGCTTCGGGGTCGAGCCGATCTGCCAGGCCCTGGCGATCGCCCCCTCCAGCTACTACGCGGCACGATCGAGGGCAGCCTCGGCACGGGCCATCCGCCACGACCAGCTGCGCCCGCACATCAGCCGCGTGCACGCTGACAACCTGGGCGTCTATGGCGCGCGCAAGGTCTGGCGCAGCCTGCGCCGTGAGGGCACCGCCATCGGTCGCGACCAGGTGGTCCGCCTGATGCGCGGCCTGGGCCTGACCGGAGCGACCCGCACGAAGCGCATCCGGACCACCTTCCCCGCCGCGGTCGCCGCACGACCGGCCGATCTGGTCGAGCGCATCTTCACGGCACCGGCTCCCGACCGCCTCTGGGTGGCCGACCTGACCTATGTCTGGACGAGGACCGGCTTCTGCTATGCCGCCTTCGTCATCGACGCCTTCAGCCGGCGCATCACCGGCTGGCGCGTCTCGAGCTCGCTCCACACCGACCTCGCCCTCGACGCTCTCGAGATGGCCATCTGGGTGCGCGGTGAGGCTGACCTCGCAGGTCTCGTCCACCACTCCGACCGGGGCAGTCAATACCTGGCCATCCGCTACACCGAGCGCCTGGCCGAGGCCGGAGCGGTCACGTCGGTGGGCTCCCGTGGCGACAGCTATGACAACGCCCTGGCCGAGACCGTCAACGGCCTCTACAAGGCCGAGCTCATCAACCGGCGGGGTCCCTGGCGATCGGTCGAGCAGGTCGAGCTGGCCACCGCCGCCTGGGTCCACTGGTGGAACGACCAGCGGCTCCATGGTGCCTGCGGTGACGTGCCGCCGGCGGAGTACGAGGCGGCATACTGGGCCGACCGTCAGGCGGTCCCCGCCGCCTGAACCCTATCGATCGGGTCTCCACAAAACCCAGTGCGGTTCACTTGGTGGTTCGCCGCCCTTGGTGGTTCGCCGCTCTCGCGGCGCTCTCGCGGCGTGGGCCTCGCGCGGTTCGGCGCCCTCGTGGTGCGGCAGGTGATTCTGCCGCTCATCACCCCCCGTGATGGTAAGTGGGTTTTCACCGGTTCTCACCATGTACGGACCGCGGGGAAGGCGTGTACGGCTCGGCGTCCGGCTGCGAATGAGCGTGGGCGCGAAGGAGAGAGGTGCGCGGGCTCTGCCCGAGGGGGAGCGGCGGCGAGGTCGGCCGTCGTGCGGCGGCGGATACCATCATCCCCCGTGATGAGCGGTAGGAATCGCGGCCCAGGCGGCGGATACCATCACTCCCCGTGATGAGCGGCGGATATCGCGGCCCAGGCGGCGGATACCATCACTCCCCGTGATGAGCGGCGGATATCGCGGCCCAGGCGGCGGATACCATCACTCCCCGTGATGAGCGGCGGAAATCGGCCAAACCGGCCCAAGCCGCGCCAAACCGGCCCAAGCCGCGCCAGATCGGGCCAAGCCGCGCCAAACCGGCCCAAGCCGGCTCAAGCCGCGCCAGATCGGGCCAAAGCGCCCAAACCGGGCCAGAGGGCGGCCGCCTCGGGACGCCTCGGGACGCCTCCGGGCCGCCTCGGGACGCCTCCGGGCAGCCTCGCGCCGGGATCCCCGTTCAGACGCCGAAGAACGATCGGACGCGGTCCTCCATCCGCCGTCGGGCCACGCCGCCCGGCTCGCCCGAGCCACGCCACTCCCCCCAGGCGCCCAGGATGCGCGACCGGCGCTCGGCCCACCACGCAGACAGCGTCGTCCGATCGAGCCCCCAGAAGCCCTGCACCCAAAGCCACGGGACAGCGCCCCAGAGCAGGAGCGCGTAGTCGATCCTGATGGGTCGCGGGAAGTTGAAGGCGAGATCGAAGTGCGCCAGGCTCTGTGGCCAGGTGGCGAGCAGCAGCACTCCGGTAAGAGCCAGCGCCCCCACGCCCCACAGTCGCGCCCGAGGTGGAAGGACTATCAGGAAGAAGAGCGGGAACCACTTCAGGCTGGTGGCCAGCGCCCAGAGGATCCCCGCTACCCGCGGTCCGGACGACAGCGCCGCCCAGATCATCATGGCCAGCAGGAAGGTGATGTTGCCCGTATCCAGCGTGGCCGCGATGGGTGCCGCGAGAAGCGCCAGCAGGACGGCCGTGGTAAGCGGTCGCCGCTGGTACGCCCAGTGGGCCGACCGGATGAGCAGCAGGATGTTGAGGCCACGCCAGGCGAACCAGGCCACATCCCAGGGCAGGAGACCCCAGGGCAGGAAGAGCGTCAGCGTCCAGGGCGCATACACATAGGGCAGGAACGGCGCCGGCGGCGAGAATGCATTGCCGCCGTCCAGCCAGATCCGCACGCCTGCCCAGTAGGCGCGGGCATCCGAGCCGGCCAGCTCGCCGCGGGCCACGATGAAGGTGGTCACAAGACCGCCGGCCAGACCCACCACGATGATGGCCAGGATCCGTCGGCGGTCCCCCAGACGCTCTCGCCCGACGCGCCACTCCCCGCTCAGCCAGCCTCGTAGCCGCGCAGCCAGAGGCAGCGATCCCTGGGCAGTCATCAGCGGATGCTAGCGCTCGTGGCAACCAGCGGGGGTTGCCCGCTCCGCCCAGCGGGAGTGGCAGGCTCCGCCTGGCTATACTCGCTGGAATGGCCGAAGGACACGTGATCGTCATCGGCGGCGCCGAGGACAAGGTCCGCGAGCGGCTGATCCTGAGCCGCTTCGTGGCGCTCGCGGGTGGTCCCGACGCCCGCATCGCAGTGATCAGCAGCGCCTCCTCGCTAGGCCCGCTGGCCGGTGAGATGTACCGGCGCGTCTTCACGGAGCTCGGCGCAGCGCATGTCGAGCCGATCCACGCCGTCACGCGGGCCCAGGCCAACGACGCCGACGCCGCCCGAGCCGTGCACGACTCCACGGGCGTCTTCATGACCGGCGGCAATCAGCTCCGGTTGAGCTCCACCATCGGTGGCACGGCCATCGCCCAAGCCATCACGGAGCGACACCGCCATGGGTCGGTCATCGCCGGGACCAGCGCGGGCGCCTCGGCCATGAGCACGCACATGGTCGCCTTCGGGGCGAGCGGCGGCACGCCCAAGCAGCGCATGGTGCAGATGGCGGCGGGGCTGGGCGTCCTGCCGGGGGTAATAATCGATCAGCACTTCCAGCAGCGGAACCGGCTGGGCCGTTTGCTCGCGATCATCGCCCAGAACCCCTCCCTCTTGGGCCTGGGTGTGGACGAGGACACGGCCGGGGTCGTCGGTCCCGACCTGGTGCTGGAGGTGATCGGCCGGCGCAGCATCACCGTCATCGACGGTGCCGCCTCGGACACGGACGCATGGGAGGTCCGCGCTCACAAGCCGCTCATGATCAGCAACGTGATCCTGCATTCTCTGCCCTCGGGCTACCGCTTCGACCTCAGGCGCCGGATGCGGGTGGCAGCGCCCTTGCTGCGCGCTCTCGACGCGCCGGGCACCATGGCCTCCGATCGAGCCTCGGATTGAACGCCTCGGAAGGCCCTCGACCGGAGCTGCGCATCCTGGAGAC
>JBBSMF010000237.1:0-3548 GCA_038233295.1 Candidatus Limnocylindrales bacterium
GCCGCCATCGAGCGCGATGCGTTCCTGGCCCAGGCCGGTGAGCAGCTGGTCCGCTTCCTGGACGCCAACCGGGAGCGCTTGCGCGACCTGGGCGGCCTGGTGCTCATCGACGACGACCCCGACTATCTCTCTATCGCGCCTGACGGAACCTTCCGCTCGCGCAGCCGATACCAGGACGAGGAGACGGGTGACTGGGTGTCGGACACGGAGGTCATCGAGAGCGCGGCCGAGCTGGTGGAGCTCTACAACCCGGCCGACATCTACGCCGCTTTCGCCGACGCGGCCCGAGAAGAGGCCGGTCTGCCCGACGAGCCCACGGCTGCTGACGACCTGATGGACACTGCGGGCATCTCGCCCGAGGAGACAGTCGGCGTGGGTATCGGCGGCAGTGACCCGTACGCCGGTGCGGCGGACGACTGGGTGGCCACGCAGGATGAGGAGCTGCCGGCCGACGCCGAGACGGCCGCGCGCCGTCTGTACGACCTGGCCCTCACCTTCCAGGAGCGCAGCCAGCTCTCCGAGGCGCGGCTCATCGAGCGGTTCGAGGTCTCGTCGGCGAACCTGGCCGGCGTGGTCGGCGACATGATGATCCTCGACGACGAGGACGAACGGCTCTGGTTCAAGGCCGACGGTGCCTTCGAGGCGGAGGTCGTTCCCGAGCGCGATGAGGACGCCGATGGCGAGGTCGACGAGAACGCCGACCGCTGGCAGGCCCTGGGCACGCCCGAAGAGCTGGTCATGTTCTACGACCCGACGGATCTCTTCGGAGACCTGGCCGAGGCGCTGGCCGACGCCTACCCGGGCATCGGACCGGGCGACGACGAACTCTCCGTGGAAGGCGGCGCGGCCGAGGCAGAGGTCGAGATCGTGGAGGCGATCGTGGTGGAGACGGAGGCCGAGGCAGCGCGCGACGAGGATCGCATTTCGGGCACCGACGAGGAGCCTCAGCCCCGCCGCTGAGGACCGGCCCATCGACGGGGAACTCCTCGCCGTTCGCGAGTACCTGCCCGGGCACTGGCTTCAGACGTGGCGCTTGCCCGCGCTCGCCTCGCGGGCGCAGCCGGGCCAGTATGCCTACATGCACTCGCCACCCGGCTGGGGCGTGCCGCTCCTGCGTCCGGTGACAGTGCACGGCTTCGACCGCGTACGCGGCGAGGTGACGCTCCAGCTCGCGCCGGAAGCACCGGCCCACCGCTGGCTGTCAGCGATGGCTGCCGGCGGGCGAGCCACCTTCACCGGCCCGCTCGGCCGGCCACTCCGCATCGAGGCGCGCGCCCATCACCTATTGCTGATCGCCGACGGCGCGGCCATCGGTCGCCTGCGGTCCATCGTGGATGAGGCGCTCGACACCGGCCGCCAGATAGCCGTGCTCCTGGGCGCCACGAGCGCGGCCGAGGTGTATCCCTCGTGGCTGCTGCCTGACGAGGTGGAATACGCCGTGGCCACCGCAGACGGGTCGTTGGGCCATCACGGGTCCGTGCTGGATCTCGTGCCCCGGTACGAGGCCTGGGCCGACCAGGCCTTCGCGGCCGGCCCGCCGGACCTGCTCCAGGGCCTGGTCGATCTGGTGCGCGGCCGCGACAGCCGTCTGGGTGTGGCACGGCTCGCAAGACGGCCCGGTCGCCGGTCGTCCAGGCGGACGTCCGCGGCACCACGGCCATGGCTCCAGGTCCTGCTGGAGCAGAGCGTGGGCTGCGCCCTGGGCGTCTGTCTCGGTTGCAGCGTGGAGGGCGTCACGGGTCCCGTCCGGGTGTGCCGGGAGGGACCGGCCTTCAGCACGCACGAGCTCGCCTGGCCCGACCCGGCATGAGGCGCGAGGAGATGGCCCTCACCGATGGCAGCGCGGACCTCGCACCCCGGCGACCCGGCGCTCTGATCCTCCGAACGCCACTCCTGGCGGCAGCGGGCTGCCTGGGGTACGGGGTCGAGGCGTACGGCCAGGTCGACCTGTCGGAGCTCGGCGCGCTGGTCACGCGCGGCACGAGCCTCCACGCGCGATCGGGTGGGCCGGCGCCTCGCATGGTGGAGACACCGGGCGGCCTGCTGCACGCCATCGGCCACCAGAACCCGGGTATCACAGCCGTGCTGGAGCGTCACGCCCCACGCTGGGCGCATTGGGACGTGCCGGTCATCCTCAGCCTGGTGGCGACCAGCGCCGATGAGTTCGCCACGCTCGGCGGGCGTGCCGACGGGATCCCCGGCGTCGCTGCACTGGAGCTGGATCTGGGCCCGGTGGAATCAGGACGCAAGGGTCGACCCCTCTCCTACGACGCGTCCCTGGTGTCGGCCATCACCGCCGCTGTCCGGGAGGCCACGGACCTGCCCGTCCTGGTGAAGCTATCGATCGCGGCGCCGGACCTGCGTGCCGTGGGCCGCGCTGCCGCCGAGGCCGGCGCCGACGCGCTGACCTGTGGCTCGGGCCCTCCGGCACTGTTGGAGGGCCGCCACGCGATGCTCTCCGGCCCGGCCATCGGCCCTTTGGCGTTGCGAGCCGTGACGGAGCTGGCACGTCACGCACGCCTGCCCATCGTGGGCTGCGGCGGCGTGGTCACCCTCCAGGACGTGCTCGCGATGATCCAGGCCGGCGCCACAGCCGTAGCGGTCGGCACCGCGATGCTGGCCGATCCGGGCCTGCCCGGTCGCCTGGCCGGCGAGCTGACCGCCCACCGGCGGTCCTAGTCGGCGGCGACCGCCTGGAAGGCTGCCCGCAGCTCGTCGGCGCCGGCCACGCCCTCGAACTTGGCCGCCAGGGTGCCCTGGCCATCGACTACGAAGATGTAGGGCTCCGACAGCAGGCCCCACTCCACGACGGACGGCACGGGCTGGAGTCCCCCGGCCTCGCTGAGCACCGGCTGGAGCCCGGCGTCGGTCGTCTCGAGCTCGTAGGGTTCCACGTGGATGAAGGCCAGGTCTTCCTTGAAGTCGGTCGAGACCTCACGGACGATGTCCAGGGCTGGACCGCAGGCACGCGTCTGGCAGAAGGCCGGTGTGGCGAAGATCAGCGCGAAGGGCTTCTGCTGTTCGAGGGCCTCAGCCACCGAGAGGCGGTAGAAGTCGGGGTCGGGATCGGTGTCAGTGGAAATCCGCTCGATGGCCTCGACCGAGTCGGCCGTGGGCGTGTCGGTGGCCGGAACGGCTGCCCCGATGGCGGGCGTCGATGGCTCCGGCCGCACCGAGAACACGACTCGTGCCTGGCGCTGCTCGCGATCAGGCACGCGGGCGGTCAGCTCCGCGCCCCAGGTCCCGGAGCAGCTGAAGTCGACCGCGGCGCGGTACAGACCCCGGTCCTCTTCCGCCTGGAGATACGCGGCCGTCAGCTCGGTCACCGGCGAGTCGGGGTCGCTGGCCAGGTCGAAGAATCGGACATCGACCTCCACCTCGGGCGCTGCGATGAGGCGATTCTGGCCGTCGATGAGCGTGAACAGGAAGCGGTTCTGGCCCACCGCGAGCTCCGATGAGACGAGGAGCGGGACCAGCTCCGCGGTAGTGGCTGAGGCAGTCGCGCCGGAGCCGGGCCAACCGGGATAGCTCGCTGGGGCAGCGCCGCC
>JBBSMF010000238.1:0-3543 GCA_038233295.1 Candidatus Limnocylindrales bacterium
ACGCCGCGGAGTCTACCGGCGCCTGGAGCCATAGGCTTCTTGACCTATAGCTGTCCGCCGCGAGCGCGTGGTCAGATGGGTGATATGGGTGACCTGACGACACACCTGCTGATGGCTCCGCCCGATTTGGCGAAGGCCATCCCGGGGTCGATGACGGATGTGCTGTCCCGCCTCGGACGCCGTTCGCTCGTCCTGGGCGTGCTTTCGAGCGTCCTTCTTGCGACGCTCGCGGTGCTCGATGTCGGCGGTGCGGCAGCTGTCTGGTCCGCCGCGCACCTCACGCTGGCGGGGAGCCTCGGCCTGATCGCCGTCGCGGCCGCCTGGCGAGAGGCGGAGGGACGTGCACGCAGGCTCCGGGGCTTCATTGGCGTGGCGTTCGTGCTCTGGACCGCTTCGCAGCTGGCACGCGATATGAGCCTGGTCACGGGCCACGAGGGGTGGGTCGCCCTGGGCGATCTTCTATTCATCGGCACAGCGGCGACCGCCTTCGCCGCTTATCACGCTGCGCTGCACGGCCGTCTGGGGCGGACCCAGGAAGGCATCGTGTACCTGGATGCCGCACTGGTCATGGCGGCATCGACGGCAGCGCTCACGGCTCTCTTCGGAGTCCGTGCCGCCGCCGATCCGGTGCAGCTGGCCCTCTTCATCCATGGGCTGGTCTTCGTCTGGATCCTGGGAGCATCGCTGATCCTGGACCTCGCGACGCTGGCCGAGAGGCGGCCAGCGGGTGCCTACGCGCTCCTGGCAGGGCTGGCCGTGCTGGCGGTGGGCCTCATCGGTAGCGCCTACGCCAGCGACACCGCGAGCCTGGCGGCGCGGTCGTTTCCGGCCTTGGTCTCGGGGGGCGTGCTGATCATCGCCTACGGCAGCGCGGGATGGAACGACCGGGTCGACCCTGATCCCCGCTACGCGGCGGCCGCCCATCGGCTGCGCGAGCTCCTTCCGCTGGGCGCGGCGGCCTCAGCACCGCTGCTCTTCCTGGCCAGCCGGTTGCTGCCCACCGGTCCCGAGCAGGGCATCGTCAGCCTGACCGTGGACGCCTCCATCGCGACGTTGCTGATCATGGCTGTGGCGCGGCAGAGCCTGACGGTCCGGGAACGCAACCGAGTTCTTGAGAAGCTGAGCGCTGCTCGCGCCGCTGACGAGCGGCGCGTGCAGCAGATCGCCGGGATGGAGGCGGTGGGCCGCGTGCTGGCGTCCACGGGCCCCACGCCGGAATCACTGGAGCAGGTCGCCGTGCTGCTCGGCGAGCAGTTCGGCTATGAGTCCGTCGCCATCTATCGCGCCGACGGGGAGCAGCTGACGCTTGGTGCGTCGAGGAATCACATGAACCCGTTCTTGTCGCTCGACGGTACCAAGGGGATCATGGGCCGGGTCATGCGCACCCACCGAGCGGAGCTGGTGCCCGACGTGAGCCTCGAGTCGGAATACGTCTGCGGAGACCCGGCGGTCCGCAGCGAGATCGCCGTCCCACTGCTGGCCGGCGAGCGGTTGCTGGGCGTGCTGGACATCGAGTCCACGACGGCGGACCTGCTCGATGAGACGGACCTGCGGGTGGTCATCGCCGTCGCGGACCAGCTGGCCTCGGCCATGGAGCTAGGGCTGGAGAGGAACTTCATCACCGCCATCCTGGAGACCGTCGGTGCTCTGGTCATCGTGGTCGATGCTCACGGGCAGGTGATCCGCGTCAACGCGGCCTGCGCGATGATCAGCGGCTACAGCAGTGAAGAGCTCGCCGCGCATCGCTCACTGGATTTCCTCGTCGCGCCCGAGGACATGAATCGGGTGCACGCGGCCATCTCGTACCTGGGAGCGGATAGCCCGTCTGTCCCCCTCGAGAACGACTGGGTGCGCAAGGATGGCAGCCGACGTCATATCGCCTGGTCCAACACGGCGGTCCGGGACGACCACGGCAACCTGAAGTTCAGCATCGCGACAGGCATCGACATCACCGACCGCAAGAAGCTCGAGCGCCAGCTGGCACACCAGGCGCTGCACGATGTCCTCACGGGGCTCCCCAATCGAGCGCTTTTCCTGGACCGCGTCGAGCGCGCCTTGATCGACGAGAGGCAGCCGGCCAACGTGGCGCTGCTATTCCTGGACCTGGACGACTTCAAGCAGGTCAACGACACCTACGGGCACGTGGTCGGTGACCGCGTGCTGACCGAGCTGGCCCGACGACTCGCAGCATCCATCCGACCGAGCGACACCGCGGCACGCATGGGCGGCGATGAGTTCGCCGTCCTGCTAGAGGGAGCGGGCGACGCTGCCACTACGCAGGAGATCGCCTCTCGCATCTCGGTCTCGCTGGCCGAGCCGATCATCGTGGATGGCCATGAGATCGTGGTACGCGTGAGTATCGGCATCGCCCCGGCGGAGGCCGGATCGGAGGACGCCGCGGCCCTGCTGGGTCGGGCGGACATCGCCATGTACTGGGCGAAGAGCGAAGGCAAGGGTCGCTCGGAGCATTTCGTGCCGCGCATGCAACGCATCAGGTCGGAGCGCCTTGAGGCGGAAGCACGCCTGGAGCGAGCCGTTCGCGAGCAGCAGTTCATCCTGCTCTATCAACCGATCGTGGACCTGGCCAGCGGCGGGCTCATCGGCTTGGAAGCGCTGCTGCGGTGGAATGATCCCGAGCGTGGGCTTCTCTCGCCCGCCCATGTCATCCCCCTGGCCGAGGAGACGGGGCTCATCATCCCCATCGGGCGCTGGGTTCTCCAGGAGGCGTGCCGTGAGGCGCGTCGGTGGCGGCGGCCGGACGGCCGGGCACCGTGGATCAGCGTCAACCTGTCGGCACGGCAGTTCCAGGAGACGAGTCTCGTATCCGACGTCCAGGACGCGCTGGCCGCCGGTGGCCTCCGGGCGCGGGACCTCGTGCTGGAGATCACCGAGAGCTCATTGATGCAGGACAGTGAAGCGACCATCGATCGGCTGGAGCGACTCAAGGATCTGGGCGTGCGGCTGGCCGTGGACGACTTCGGGACCGGCTATTCCTCGCTGGACTACCTCCGCCGCTTCCCCGTGGACATCCTCAAGATCGATCGCTCGTTCGTCACCGGGGTCGATGGCAGCGTGAAGGAGTCCACCCTCTGTCGGGCCATCGTCGCTCTGGGCCAGAGCCTGGGGATTCAGACACTGGCGGAGGGCATCGAGACGAACGGTCAGGTCGGTGCGCTGCGGACTCTCGGCTGCGAGCTGGGCCAGGGCTTCCTCTTCGCCCGGCCGCTGGAGGCGGACGCCGTGTCGGACTTCGCCGCATCACTTCAGCGGGAGATGCCCGTGCCCCGGCGCTCAGCGATCGCTCGCAGATCCCGACAGATCCTGGTCGGGCCGCTGGCCGCCGCGCCGCAGGCCGCCGCGCCGCATGCTCGGTCAGTCCACTGATCGAGGTTCTGACACTTCGGGCTGTGCCATGACCATGATGCGCAGCTCGGTCATGTCCTCGATGGCCCAGCGCAGACCTTCCCGGCCCAGGCCGGAGTCCTTCACGCCGCCGTAGGGCATGTGGTCGATGCGATAGGTCGGGACATCGTTGATGATCAC
>JBBSMF010000239.1:0-3538 GCA_038233295.1 Candidatus Limnocylindrales bacterium
CCACGCTCACGCCACGCCTCCGCTAGCACGACATCCAGCCCCGGCACCAGGCCGGACGCACGCAGGGCGGTGGGTGATGCGTACAGCAGATGCGCCTCGGCGATGGTGTCGATGGCCGATACGCTGAGCCGGCGACGCTCGCCCTCGGCCGACACGCTCCACGCGCCTCCGCCGCGCCAGGCCAGCCAGCGGCTGCGCAGCGCGGGGGCGGAGACCACGGCGGCTTCCAGGGTGCCTTCGCGCTCCACGGCGATGAGGGTGGCGAAGATCGGCACGCCGCGCACGAAGTTGCTGGTGCCATCGATGGGGTCCAGGTACCAGCGAACGGTGCGCTCCGCACCCTCTGGGCCGTACTCCTCGCCGATGAGGCCGTGATCGGGATGGCGGGCATGGATGCGCTCGCGGATAAGACGCTCGATGGCGCGGTCGGCGCTGGTCACGAGCGTGCCGTCCGCCTTCGTGGAAACGTCGCGGGCCCCGCGGAAGGCGGGCATGGCCACGGCATCCGCCTCGTCACAGGCAGCAAGGGCCAGCTCCACCCAGCCCCAACGATCGAACTCGCCAGCGGCCCCGCTCACGGAAGTGCGTAAGAGGCGAGGAGGTATCGATCGAGGGCCGGGCCGTCTGCGGTGGAGCACCACAGGACGGGCGCGTCATCGTCGAGCCGGAAGCCGCCGCGCAGGAGGGAGGGCAGCACGGGGCTGGGCCCGGGGACATGCAGCTGCCAGCCGTCGGACGGCCTGACGACGCGGAACAGGCGGGCGAGCGCCGGCGCTAGCCAGCGTGGATCGGTCGTGGCCACCGGTCCCACGCGACCCGATGCCTGCGCATAGCCGTACCCCACTGGCTCGGCACTGACGGGGTCGCGGAACAGCCAGCCCTGGCGTCCGCTGGCTGTCCAGAAGCGGTGGTCGGGCGAGTGCTCATAGCCCAACGTGGCCAGGTCGATGGCATCGACCGCCGCGGCCAGGCTCCGGTGATCGGCAGCGGCCAGCTCAGCGAAGGACGTCGCCTCGACTGCCGCGGGCTCCCCCACCGGTCGCTCGGACACCGGCTTTCCGGTGAGGAGGAAGATGGGTACACGTGGTGCGATGCGCAGGACGGTGTACAGGGCGAGGGAGACCGGCTGTATGGATTCCGCGCAGAGGGCGTAGATGAGCCCCTTCGCCTTCGGTCGGGGATCGCCCGGCTTGCCCTCCTCCGCCAGGCACCGCAGCACCAGCTGCCTGCCCAGCCCGGCCGATTGGTGCTCCGGGTGCACGAAGAGGAAGGAGAGGAACCAGGTCGACCCGCGGCGGTGTGCGATACCGAAGGCGACCACGCCCGAGGCGGCCTCGGCCACGTGGCAACGCAGCGGATCGGTCGCTAGGAGGTGCCCGAACAGACGCATCAGTGGGTCGGGGTTGCGCGGCAGAGGCGGCCGGCCCTTGCGGCTGTACAGCTCGTCGACGGCGGCGTAGAACACGTCGGCACAGGCGGCCAGATCGTCGCCGCACAGGGGGCGGATCCATCCGCCGGTCCAGCGTTCTGCCAAGGGGGAAGGGCTACTCACGAGGCGTCAGCAGGCGGCTCGACGTACTCCGTCGCAACGCGCTCCAGCTCGGCCAGCATGAAGCCGTCCAGGCCACCGTCTAGCACGGCTGACGTGTCGCTCGTCTCGTGTTCGTTGCGGTGGTCCTTGACCATCTGGTAGGGATGCAGCACGTAAGACCGGATCTGATTGCCCCAGCCTGCCTCCACGTGCGCACCCTTCAGCTCGTTGCGCTCCTTCTCCCGCTCGGCCAGCAGGCGCTCCAGGAGGCGCGCCCGGAGCACCTTCATGGCCACTTCCCGGTTCTGGTGCTGCGATCGTTCGTTCTGGCTCTGTGCCACCACCCCGGTCGGCAGGTGCGTGATGCGCACCGCCGAGTCGGTCTTGTTGACGTGCTGCCCGCCCGCCCCCTGGGCGCGGAAGGTATCGATCTTGAGATCGTCATCGGGGATGTCACCGACCTCGGGAGCATCCTCCGCCTCCGGCAGCACCTCGACCAGCGCGAACGTCGTGTGGCGACGTTTCTGCGCGTCGTAGGGGCTGATCCGGACCAGGCGATGCACGCCCCTCTCCGCGCGGAGGAAGCCGTAGGCATCGCGACCGTCCACGGCGATGGTGACGCTCTTGATGCCGCCGCCCTCACCGTCGAGTCGATCGAGGACCTCGGTGGCGAAACGATGGCTCTCCGACCAGCGCAGGTACATGCGCAGGAGCATCTCGGCCCAGTCGGTCGCCTCCATGCCGCCGGCGCCGGCCGAGATGGACACGATGGCCGGGCGCGCGTCGTACTCGCCGCTGAACAGCAGCGCGGTCCGCAGCCGGTCGAAGTCAGCCGACAGCGCTGCATGTTCGGCGTCGATGTCGGGTGCCATCTCAGGGTCATCGGCAGCGAGCTCGCTCAGCTCCAGCAGGTCGTCCGCCCTGCGCTGGACATCCCGCCAGTCAGCGAGCTCCGTCCGCAGCGACTCCGCCTCACGGAGGATCCGCTGAGCCTTCTGCGGGTCGTTCCACAGTTCGGGCTGGGACGCCTCGTCATCCAGCCCGCTCAGATGCTCGGACTTGCCGCCGAGGTCAAAGCCTCCCCGAGGTCGCGTGGATCCGGCTGGCGAGATCGCGGATGGCGGCGGGTTCCATCAGCTCCTTGCGCGGGCATCCTGGAGCAGGATCGGGCGAAGCTCGATGATCCTCAACGCGGTCTTGCTCCGTGCGACGACGGGGTTGACACAGGGACAGTAGCCATTGTGGGGGCACGGGGCGCAGTCCCCGTCACAGTCCAGCCAGGCGGCGTAACTGCAGGTTCGACAGTCGCGTTCGCAGGCGATCAGATCGACGACCGACGCATCTCCCACCTCGATGTCGGCCGCCGTGGCGCTCGGATCCACGGACACCATCACTCCCTCGCATGCCCGCCGGGCGCTGGGCACGGTCGCCCCGGGCTGTCTGCCGGCGCCAGAGGAGCTCTCCAACGCCATCTCGGCCGAGTATATGGATGAGATGCCCGCGGCTCAAGGGGCTAAGGCCTACGAAATGCACCGATACCCGCCTCGGAGGTCAGCGGCCGTGGCATTTCTTGTATTTGAGACCGCTCCCGCAGTGGCACGGGTCATTGCGCCCGATCTTGGGCATGGTCGGCTTGGGCGCTGACGCCACCGGGGCCAGCTCCTCGTCTCCCCGCTGGAGTCGCACCGTGCCGGGACGGCCGCCGCCGGTGACCCCGCTCGACAGGGGTGGCGCGCCGACACCGGCAGCACCGGCACCGACCGGGGTCGCCGCGCGAGGACCGGCGGCCGTGCGCGCCAGCCTTCCTGCCGAGACATCGGTCCCGTTGTCGCGCAGGGCGGCGACCTGCTCGGGGCTGGGCATGGGCGTCGGTTGCGCCTGCCGCTGCACGGTGACGCGAAAGACGGTGGTGGCCACACCGTGTCGGATGAAACCACGCAGCTCCTCGTAGAGCTTGAAAGCCTCACGCTTGAACTCGTTCAATGGGTCCGTGCCGCCGTAGCCGCG
>JBBSMF010000240.1:0-3509 GCA_038233295.1 Candidatus Limnocylindrales bacterium
GACAGCGTCGACGTGACGGGCGTCTCCAAAGGAAAGGGCTTCGCCGGCACCATCAAGCGGCACCATTTCCGGCGCGGGCCGGAGACCCATGGCTCCGACTCTCACCGTGCCCCGGGATCCATCGGCGGCGGCACCAGCCCGGGCAAGGTCTTCAAGGGGACACCCATGGCCGGGCGCATGGGCAATGACCGCGTGACCGTCAAGAAGGCCCAGATCGTCCGCGTGGACGCCGAGCGCGCGCTGCTGCTCGTGAAGGGACCCGTACCCGGCGCGCGCAACGCGCTGATCATGGTCAGGAAGGCCTAGTCGATGCCCAGCACGACGCTCTACAGCAAGGACGGCGGGGAGGCCGGCACGGTCGAACTCCCGGAGGCGCTTTTCGCCGCGCCGATCAACGAGGCCCTGATGCACCAGGCCGTGGTCGCCCAGCTGGCCGGGCGGCGGACCGGCACGGCCGACACCAAGACCCGCGGCGAGGTGCGCGGCGGCGGCAAGAAGCCGTACCGCCAGAAGGGTACCGGCCGGGCACGGCAGGGCACACCGACCGCGCCGCACTACGCCGGAGGTGGCGTGGTCTTCGGCCCGCATCCGCGCAGCTACGCTCAGCGATTGCCCAAGCGCATGAAGCGCGCCGCACTGGTCGGCGCCCTGACCGCGAAGTTCGGCGACGGTGCCGTGCGAGTGGTCCAGGACCTGGCTCTCGAGGCGATCCGGACGCGCGACCTGGTGGGCTATCTGGCCGCTCTCCAGGCCGCCGGGCGGGTCCTCGTTGTGGCCGATGGCAAGGACGAGCGGCTGGAGCTCTCGGCTCGCAACGTGCCCGGCGTGATCATCATCCGGGCCGACTCGCTCAACATCGTGGACGTCCTCAACGCCGACGTGCTGCTCATCATGGAGCCGGCGCTGCCGACCATGGCGGAGGTATACGCATGACGCTCGAGGCAGCGCAGATCGTGCTCAGGCCGGTCATCAGTGAGAAGTCCATGGACCAGACGCAGCGGGGCAAGTACACCTTCGCGGTGCACGACCAGGCCAACAAGTTCCAGATCGCCGATGCGGTCGAGACGCTCTTCAAGGTCACCGTGCTGGAGGTCAATGTCCTGACCACCCGGCCGAAGGAGAGCCGCAGCCGCCGGCGGGGTGGTGCGAAGGGTCACACCTCGCCCTGGAAGAAGGCCATGGTCACGGTCGGGCCCAACGACAAGATCGAATTCTTCGAGGGGGTCTGACGATGCCGCTTCGCAGCTACAAGGCCACTTCCCCGGGGATGCGTCAGATGACGCGCTCCACCTTCGAGGAGATCACCACCAACAAGGCCCACAAGCCGCTGCTCGAGCCGCAGAAACGCGGTTCGGGTCGCAACGCGCAGGGACGGCTCACCGTGCGCCATCGTGGCGGCGGCGAGAAGCGTGCCTATCGGCGCATCGACTTCCGCCGAGACAAGTGGGACGTGCCGGCGCGCCTGGCGACCATCGAGTACGACCCTAACCGGTCGGCCCGCATCGGCCTGCTGCACTACCACGACGGCGAGAAGCGCTACATGCTCGTGCCGCACGGGCTGCGGGTCGGTGACACGGTGGTGGCCGGCGCGACCGTGGACGCACGCGTGGGCAACGCCCTGCCGCTGTCGGGCATCCCGCTCGGCACGCAGCTCCACAACATCGAGCTGGTCCCCGGCAAGGGCGGCCAGATCGTCCGTTCTGCCGGCGCCTCCGCGCAGCTGCTGGCCAAGGAAGGCGACCACGCTCAGGTGAGGCTGCCCTCCGGCGAGGTCCGACGTGTGCCGCTGCGCTGCATGGCCACCGTCGGCCAGGTAGGCAACCTGGACCACGAGAATCAGAACATCGGCAAGGCCGGTCGCGCACGCCACATGGGCAAGCGCCCCGAGGTACGCGGCGTGGTCATGAACCCGCGCGACCATCCGCACGGTGGTGGCGAGGGCAAGTCGCCCACCGGCATGCCGCCCAAGACGCCCTGGGGCCAGCCGGCCATGGGGCACCGCACCCGACGTAACAAGACCACCGGGAGGGTCATCGTGCGCTCCCGTCATCGGAAGAGCTAGGCCAGGAGGGCTGAGATGTCTCGATCCCTCAAGAAGGGACCGTTCGTCGAGGCGCGACTCCTTGGTCGCGTCCAGACGATGAACAAGCGCAATGAGAAGAAGGTGCTCAAGACCTGGTCGCGGGCAAGCGTCATCTTCCCCGACTTCATCGGCCACACGGTGGCCGTCTACAACGGCAGGAAGCACATCCCGGTCTACGTGACCGAGAACATGGTCGGCCATCGACTCGGTGAGTTCTCGCCCACCCGCACGTTTCGCGGGCACGGCAAGAGCACCGAGCGCTCGACCTCGTTGAAGTAGGAGGACTCATGCGAGTCTCCGCCACCGCGAAATACATCCGCCGCTCGACGCGCAAGACCCGCCTGGTCACGCAGGCCATCGTGGGCAAGCCCGTCGAGGAGGCTGCCGCCATGCTGCAGTTCATGCCTCAGGGCGCTGCCAAGGAGGTGGCCAAGGTGCTGAAGAGCGCAGCGGCCAACGCCGAGAACAATCACGACCTTTCCCTCGACGACCTGTTCGTCGCCGAGGCCATCGCCAACGAGGGACCGACCATCAAGCGCTGGAGACCGCGTGCCCAGGGGCGCGCCTTTCCCATCCACAAGCCCATGACCCACGTGACCGTCACGGTCCAGAACAGAGAGGCCCGCTGATGGGTCACAAGGTCCACCCGTACGGTTTCCGTCTGGGCATATCCCGCACCTGGAATGCGAAGTGGTACGCCGATCGCGACTACACGGCCCTCCTCACGGAGGACATGACCATCCGTCGGCTGATGACCCGGCGCCTGGCCAACGCGAGCGTCTCCATGGTCGAGATCGAGCGCGGCATCAATCACGTGACGGTGACCGTCCACACGGCCAAGCCGGGCATCGTCATCGGCAAGGGCGGTGCCAACGTCGAGGCACTGCGCCAGCAGATCGGCCGGCTCACCACGCGCAAGGTCAAGCTGGAGATCAAGGAGATCCGCCAGCCTGAGCTGGACGGGATGCTGGTGGCCTCCAATATCGCGCAGCAGCTCGCCCGCCGCATCGCTTTCCGCAAGGCCATCAAGCAGTCCATCCAGCGGACCATGAAGGCGGGCGCCAAGGGTGTGAAGGTCCAGGTGTCGGGTCGACTGGGCGGTTCCGAGATGGCTCGCCGCGAATGGGACAAGGATGGTCGGATCCCGCTGGGCACCCTGCGCGCGGATATCAGCTATGGCCAGGTGCACGCGCACACGACCTACGGGCGCATCGGCGTCAAGGTCTGGATCTATCGTGGCGACATCATCCCCGAGCGGCAGCTGCCCAACGAGGCCACGGCCGCCGCGGCGGCGGGAGGGGCATAGCATGTTGATGCCCCGTCGGGTCAAGCACCGCAAGGTCATGCGCGGCCGCATGAGCGGCATGGCCAAGGGCGGCACGTCCATCGCCTTCGGCGAGTACGGGCTGATGACCGAGGAGCCCGC
>JBBSMF010000241.1:0-3483 GCA_038233295.1 Candidatus Limnocylindrales bacterium
GTGGTCATGTCCCGACAGGTCACGGCGGGCCAGCTCCTGCGCGACCATGCCGCTCAGCTGCTTGCCATCGGCGCGGCCGCGCGTCCGTGGCGAGAGGACGCCCATCACCTTGCCCAGATCACGCGCGGAGGTCGCGGCCGTCTCCTCGATGGCTGCCACGACCATCGCGCGCAGTTCGTCCTCGCCGAGCTGCTGCGGGAGGAACTCGGTGAGGATGGCCACTTCGCGCTCCTCGCGCTGAGCCATCTCCTCGCGTCCGCCATCGCGGAAGGCTTTCACCGACTCGCGCCTGGTCTTCACCTCGCGCGTGAGCACGCCAAGGAACTCGTCGTCCGTGAGGGGGCGACGAGTTCGTTTCTCGGCGTTGTACGCGGCCGCCACGGCCATCCGCAACGTGTCACGACGGAGCTCGTCGCGCTCGCGGATGGCGGTCTGGAGTGCCGCCTGGAGTCGCTCGGAAAGGGTCACCGGATGTTCCCCCGGCCTGCCGGGGGGACCATCAGCCGGCTGATCCGCGGACCTCCCTGGTCCCGACCACCGGCCGCCTAGTCCTGACGGCTGGCCTTCTTGCGCTTGGCTTCCTTGCGCTTGCGCTTGACGCTCGGCTTCTCATAGTGCTCACGCCTGCGAGCCTCTGCAAGGATGCCGCTCTGCTGGATCTTCTTGTTGAAGCGTCGGAGGGCGCTCTCGAAGGTCTCGTTCTCACCGACTCGGACTTCAGCCAATCGGGGATCACCTCCTGCCGGCAGGACTCGCCTCGACACGCCACCCGGGGCCGGTCATCGGGTGCAGCGTGCGCGCGGGTAATCGAACGCATGCTCCCATGTGGAGCACGCCCGGGCCGCGCGAGGGCCGCCGGAGTGTAGTCGAGCCCCGCGCGACCGGTCAAACGCTGGTTGTCGTGGCGCAGGGGCCGATAGACCCTTGATCGACGGCACTATCGTCGCCGAGCAGTCATCTCCCTGGACCAGAGACGAGTCCGGGCATCGGACCGGGCGTTGTGCGATCAGTTCGGCTCTGGCAAGCGTGGGCTCTGCCATCGAACCACCCTGCTGACATCGTCCGGCGCCGTCAAGGATCGTAACGGCGCCGGAATGGTGGCTGTCGACGATAGTGCCGTCACTCGCCTGCCCAGCCTCAATTGGGAGGTCCCATTGCCGGTGTGTCGTCCGCGGGCAGGTCGGCGGCACCGACCCATGCTTCGACCGCGGGACCGCGTTTCGCACGACCCCGCGCCTCCCTGCCTACTACACTCGGCCGCGATGCCCGACCGCCCCGTCGTCCGCGACCACCCCGACCACCCGGGCTACCCCGACCCGCGCGCCTTCGAGTCACTGGTCGACCTTCTGGATGACGCCGCGGTCCGCTACGCCGGCCGCACGACGCTCTCGCTGCGCACGGACGCTGGTATCGAGCTTGCCTGGACCCCCGCCGAGCTGCGTCATCGATCCCGTCTCGCCGCCTGGCGCCTGCGCGCCCTGGGACTCCAGCCCGGCGAGCGGCTGATCACCTGGAGCCCCTCCACCCCTCGCCTCCCGGCCGTCTACTGGGGCGCACAGGTGGCCCGCCTCATCGTGGTGCCGCTGGATCTGCGCATGGTGCCCGAGGTGGTGCGACGCATCGTGGCCAAGGCCGAGAGCCGCTGGCTGGCCGTGGGCACGGGACTCGACGCGCCGGACCCGGGAGCGGCCGGCCTCCGCGATCTCGAGGTCCACACCATAGACGAGCTCACGGCCGACGCCGACGAGACCTTCCCACCCGACTGGGAGGGCCAGCTGGACGCCTGGCCCCGACCGACCCGCGACGACGTCTGGGAGGTGATCTACACCTCGGGCTCCACGGGTTACCCCAAGGGCGTGATGCTGACCCACGGGACCGTGCTCGCCACGGTCGAGGCCTGCGCGCTACTCCTTCCGCCCCGCGAGCACCGAGCGGTCTCGCTGCTGCCTCTCTCCCATCTCTTCGAGCAGGCGCCAGTGCTCTTCTACGGTTCAGCCATCGGCGCCGACGTGCTGTACGTCCGCTCGCGCAACCCGCGGGTCATCTTCGGGTCTCTGCGCGACCACCACGTGACGACCATGGTCGTCACCCCGCAACTGATGGACCTGTTCTGGAACGCCATCGCGCGGGAGGTCGAGCGCCAAGGCAAGAAGGGTGCCTTCGATCGACTCCGGTCGCTTGCCCGCCGGCTCCCCTATCCGCTTCGGCGCATCCTGTTCCGTCGGGTGCACGCCCAGCTGGGGGGTCGACTGCGCCTTTTCGTGGTGGCCGGCGCCTTCTTGCCGCCAGAGACGCAGCAGAACTGGGAAGACTTGGGCGTCGTTGTCGTGCAGGGCTACGGCGCCACGGAGTGTGGCCCGGCCGCGGCCACCTCGGAGCACGATCACCCGAACTCGACGGTCGGTCGCACCGTTCCTCCCGTGCGCATCCGTCTGGCGGACGCCGACCAGGAGATCCTCGTAGCGGGGCCGACCGTGATGCCCGGCTACTGGCGTGACCCCGAGGCGAGCGATGCGGTGCTGAAGGACGGCTGGTACCACACCGGGGACATCGGGCGATACGACGAGCGCGGCAACCTGGTCCTTGCCGGCCGCAAGAAGAACATCATCGTGCTGCCGAGTGGCCTCAACGTGTATCCCGAGGACATCGAGAACGTGCTCCAGGAGGCGGGCATCGGGCAGTCCGTCGTGCTGGAGACGACGCCCGGGCGGATCGAGGCGGTCGTCTTGCCGGTGGGCAGCCTGCCCATCGTCTCGACCACTCAGGCCGTGCCCGAGCGAGCCGCCGACCCCGCTGCTGTCGCGCGTCAGGACGAAGCCATCAAGGCCGCCATCCGGACGGCCAACTCGCGGCTCTCCGCTCACAGCCGCATAGACGCCTGGCGTCTATGGCCGGAGCCCGACTTCCCGCGAACCCACACGCTCAAGATCAAGCGCGACGATGTTCGCCAGTGGGTCGCCGCCGAAGCTTCTCTGGCCGCCGAAGCTTCTCTGCCTGTCCGCGAGGGCTGACCGCGGTGCGGCGGGCGCCTACTTGACTACGGGGATCCGCGTTCCTACCGAGGCGATAGCCTCGAAGGCCGTTCGGGCCAGCTCGCGGTCCGCGGCGAGCTCCGACGACCACCAGGTGAAGATGAGCGTGCCGCCCACCTGCGCCAGCGAGAACTGCGCATCCCGCGGGTAGTTGGTCTGACCGAAGCCGCTTTCCAGGTAGTCGGCGAACTCCGCACCGCGAGCACTCGCCGTGGCCGCGTCGGGAAACTCGTAGACCATCACATAGCCGCCCTCCGGATCGCCGATCGCGGCTTGGAGCACCGCGCGCGGGGTCGTCGATACCGCCGGTGGTTCGGCGGCGCGGTAGGGCACGATGGGCGGGTCGAGGCGGATGCCCTGATCGGCGAGCGCCGTGCGGATGACCGCGACGCCGCTGGCGATCTGCGTGGTGAAGGATGCCTGCGGGGTGACGCGCGGTGTTGGTCGCTGA
>JBBSMF010000242.1:0-3481 GCA_038233295.1 Candidatus Limnocylindrales bacterium
CAGCTCCAGCACGAACATCACGATGGCCAGTCCGATGAGCAGCAGTCCCCCGATGTTCAGCGGCAAGCTGCCGAACCCGATGAAGGCCAGGATGAGCGCGATGGCGCCCAGGATGCCGGTCACGAAGTTCGGGCTCTGGAGTTCGAAGATGATCCCGTAGAAACCGATCGTGAAGAGGATGAAGGCGATGTTGGGATCAGTCAGCAGGTGCAGGAACTGCTGGAGCGGGTTCAAGGGCAGCTCTTCCGTAGGGGCACCCTCGGTCGCGAGCGTGACGGGTTGCCCGTTGACCTGCACGGTCATGCCGTCGATGGCCGTCAGCAACTCCTCGATGGAGGCCGCCTTGAGGTCGATGGCACCCGCTGCGAGCGCCTCGTCAACGGTGTAGGACGCCGCTTCTTCCACCGTGGAGACCGCCCATTCGACGGGCCGGTCGCGCGTCTCGGCGATGGCCGTGATGGAAGCGATGGCGTCGTTCAGGACCTTGTCGCCGAGAGCGCCCTCGATATCCTCGCCCTGGCCCCCGACCGGCGTGGCGGCTCCGATGTTGGTGCCCGGCGCCATGGCCGCGACGTGCGCCGCGAGCGTTATGAAGGTGCCTGCGCTGGCGGCGCGGCTGCCCGACGGCGCCACCCAGACCACGACCGGAAGCGGGGCTTCGAGCAGGGTCTTGACGATCTCGCGCGTGGAGTCGAGCGAACCGCCCGGCGTGTCCAGCCTGACCACCACGGCCTCCGCGCCGTCCCGCTGGGCTCGGTCGATGGCGTCGTTCAGGTAGCCGGCCATGACCTGATCGACCACGCCGGTGGTGGGCAGGATGGCCACCGAGCCCGGCGTCGCCCCCCGGGTCGGTGCGGCCAGGAGCAGGACCAGCCCTACGAACAGGCAGGCTGCCTGAAGCGGCGCGATGACGCGGGAGAGGGCACGGGTCTTCATGGCACTGGACCGCGCCCAGTATCTCACCTCACCCGAAGCGGCCCCGAGGCACGGATGCCGCGTGCCCGCTCGAAGAGGAAGTCGTAGAGCAGGCTGCTCCATGTCTCCAACCGCTCATAGACACGTAGTACCTGCAGCGGAGCCACGAACCCGCCCTCCAGCTTGTCCGTTTCCCGGACGCTGGCTGGCCGACCGGCCGCCTCGACGCTGTAGATCACGCCCACATGGACCGCGCCCACTGGGTCGGAATCGTCGTTGAGGAGGCCGACCAGCCGGAACTCGGGATCCCATCCGGTCGACAGCTCCTCGTCCCACTCGCGGCGGAGACCGCCGGCGACGCCTCCGTCCCGGGGGTTGACGTGACCGCCGATGCCGACCGACCAGCGGTCGTGCAGCCGCGCGTCCGCACCGGCCAGGGTCCGGCGCATCAGGAATACGCTGCCCCGGTCGCGCAGTACCACGTACGGGATGACCTGCTTCCAGTCCGGATCCTCCTCGGCCTCCGCGCGAGGTCGGTAGCTGCCCTCCGCGTCGATCAGTGCCAGGACGGGCGCCAGGTCACCGTAGAGCACGCCACGCCACGTTGCTCCACCGGGCAAGCGGGCGCGGGGCAGCCCCAGCACGAGTTCCTCATCGCTCATCCCTGAGACGGTACATGGCAGCGGCATGCCGGTCTCGATCCCGATGCAACCCGCCTGCAACGGCGACCACCCGGCGCGGGGCTCGCCTGCCGCCCGTCACCTGCTGAGATGTCCCCATGTCGACGCGATCTCGCCTCGTGGCCCTGGCGGGCCTGCTGAGCGCCGGGCTGGTGGGACTGCTGGCGTGGCTCGATCGCATGGCCGGCCGTGCCGCCGTTGGCCCGACCCCGCGTGGGAGAGCCACAGGGACCGCCCTGGCCGGCGACTCGCACGACGCGCGCACGTCACGTGCGCGGCGCGCGACCCGACCGCGACCCGTGGCGGAGGACGGTCCGAGCGCCTCCGCGGAGGCGGACAGCCAGGAGGGGGACGCCGGACAGGCGGAGCGGCCCGGGCTGCTTTCGCTGGGCCGGCGCCTGGTGGGACAGGTCAAGCGTGACGACATCGTCGGGCTCTCCGCCGAGCTGGCCTACCGGTTCTTCCTGGCGTTGTTTCCCTTCGCCATCTTCCTCACGTCGATGGGCAGCTTCGTGGCGGCCAACCTGCCCATCCAGGATCCGACCGAACGCATCATCGGGGCGCTGCAGGGAGCCCTGCCGGCCGAAGCCGCAACGCTGGTCGGCAACGAGATCCGTGACGTCTTGGAGCGGCGAGGGCCGGGCCTGCTGTCCTTCAGCGCCCTCATCGCCCTGTTCTTCGCGACCGGCGGCATGAACGCCATCATCAAGTCCATGAACCGGACCTACGGGGTCGAGGAAGAGCGTTCCTTCTGGAAGCGCTACATGGTGGCCATCGTGCTGACGCTCGTGGCGGGGGCCTTCATCATCGCGGCCTTCGCCCTGCTCGTTCCCGCCCAGATCCTGGCCGCCGACATCGCTCAGGCTCTGGGGCTGGGAGAGGCCGGTCCACTGATCGTCACATTGGGTGCCCTGGTCACCGCCTTCGTGTTCCTGACCGGCGCGGTCAGTCTTCTCTATCGGACCGCGCCCAACCTGGAGCTGCCGGTCAGGGCCATCGTGCCGGGTGCCCTGTTCTTCGTGGTCGCCTGGATCGCCATGACCCTGGGATTCGGCTTCTACGTAAGCAACTTCGGCAACTACAACGCGACGTATGGAGCCCTGGCCGGAGTGGCCATCGCCCTGATCTGGTTCTACGCCAGCGCCTTCGTGCTGCTGCTGGGCACCGAGATCAACGACATCATCCATGAGCTTGGTGACCCGGCCGACCTCCAACGCCGGCGCCGCGCCTCGGCCGCCCGGAACGACGACTCCGCCGAGAACGACCATGAGGACCGCACCGACGGTTCGGGTGACGCCGCCGACCAGCATCGGAGGGAGACCCGAGCGGGCACGGGCGGATCCCGGGCCTGAGCCCTCACCGACCCTCAGCGGCCGTCGAGGGCGGCCCGATACACCGGCTCATAGAGGGAGGGATCTAGCGCGCGTCCGAGTGGCGACGCCGCACTTCGGCCAGCCGGCGGGCCACCTCCCGGCCGGCCGGCGGGGGTACGGGCAGGGCCAGGAAGAGCGGCAGGCTTCCCGAACGGTTCAGCTCGACCGAGCGCCGACCGGAATGCCGGCGGCTGGGACGGGCACTCCCACCAGGTCAAGCAGGCCGTACAGGTCGGCGATGACGGGCACATCGTCGCCGGGTGGCACGGCTGTGGTGAAGCGAGCGAAATCGCTCACGCTTCGATCGATGAGCACGGGAATGATTCCGGAGGCACGTGCGCCGAGGACATCAGCTTGGTACGAATCGCCGACGTGGATCGCTCGTTCCGGCGAGACGTCCATGAGTTCCAGCGCGTGGCGGAAGATCTCGGGATGCGGCTTGTCGTATCCGATGCGCGCGCTGACGATGAGCTGCTCGAAATGCCGAGCGAGACCCACGTCATGGAAGAGCTC
>JBBSMF010000243.1:0-3467 GCA_038233295.1 Candidatus Limnocylindrales bacterium
GCCGGCTGCCGGGACGATCCACGCTGGCACCAAGGGCGCCGGAACAGTTGCGGCGCTGCACCTTCCGGCGTCTCACCGCCACCGCACCGGCTCGCGGTGGCGCCGCAGGCGAGTACCAGGTGGAGTGTCTGTACGCCGGACATGACGCGCCCGTGGCCCTGGGCGATCTCACCGCGGCACGACGGATCTGCGATCCGTGCGGCAACCCGGGGATCTTCCGCGCCGATGAGGACTGATCGCCGGCGTCAGCGTCAGCGAGACGGCCTGTAAGCCGAGTTCTGTCCCACGGTTCGCAACCGCGGGGACGGTCATCCATCTACGGTCGACGGTCGCCCGTCGCCTCTAGCGGCCGACCCGAGGGCGGGGCGACGCACCCCTTCCGCCGTGTCATCGCGGACACCACGGAGGCCCTCCTATTTGGCCTTGCACCAGGTAGAGCTTGCCCGTTTCACCCGGCCGAGCCGACGCAGGTCGACCTGCCGGTTCGTCACTGTGGCGCTTGTCCTCACCTCTCGGCGGACGGGAGTTACCCGCTACCCTGCGTCGCGGAGCTCGGACTTTCCTCGTGCCATGCCGGGTCTCCCCAGCGCGGCACGCGACCGTCCGGCCGTCTCGCTGACGCCATCGATTCTACCGGGCTCCGGGCCCTAACGGTGACTCAGGTACCGCTCGGCGGAACGCTCCACGGCGGCTGAGCCGTCGGTCGCGGTCACGCGGCCCTCCCAGAGGGAGTAGATGCGCTCATACCTGAAGGGACGCAGCACCTGCACGATCCGCCGCACCTGGGCATCGGCCAGGGGGATGAGGTTGGGGAAGGAGTACATGAAGCTCACCCAGCGCCGGTCCTGCACGACGGTGATCGAGTCCCCGGTCAGCAGTACCCCTCGGCCCTCCGCGCCGGCCGCCCAGTGAAGGACCGTCGAGCCCGGGAAGTGGCCGCCCGTGTTGATGAGCGTGACGCCCGGCAGTATCTCCGCTGTATCCCCCTGCCACAGGCACAGGCCGGTCCCGGGGTACTGGATCCACTCTTCGTCGGCGGCGTGGATGTACACCGGGCAGTCCCCGAAGGCGGCGCTCCAGGACGTCATGGCGTCGTAGAAATGGGGATGCGAGATGGCGATGGCAGCGATACCACCCAGCTCGCGGACCCGCGCGACGGTCGCCGTGTCCAGCAGCGTGAGGCAGTCCCATAGCACGTTGCCCTGCGGCGTCCGGACCAGCAGGACCCGCTGTCCGATGGCGAACTTGGGCTCCGTACCGATGCTCACCAGGCCGGGCTCCTCGTCGGCGAAGTGATTCCGATGGCCGGCCGCCACGAGCTTCGCCATGGTGGTCCAGCGCTGGCCGCCCCAGCCCACGTACTGTCGATCGTCCTCGCAGATGGGACACGCCGCGGGCGGCTCCAGCGCGAGCGGGTACTGGACGCCGCAGGTGGCGCAGATCCACGCTTCGGGACCCGGCTCGCCGCCACTCCTGGCCAGCGCCTCCTGACCCCCACCGGCATCACCCGCCTCCGCGCGCCGGGCCGCCGTCGGATCGTCGAGCGCCAGGTTGGCCAGGGCATCGGCCGCTCGATTCGAGGCGCGGCCCTCGTGCCGGGCGGTCCAGCGGGTGAAGCGCGAAAGCACCCGGCGAGCTTGTCCGTGCAGGGGGATGAGTGTCGGCTCCTTGACCCGCCAGCGGCCCATGAGCTGCTCCACCACCAGCTTGGAGTCGAGCACCAGCTCGACCTCCGTGGCGCCCAGATCCGCCGCGCGCTCCAGGCCCAGCACGACCGCCGTCCACTCGGCGAAGTTGTTGGTGCGGATGCCCAGGGGCCGTGCGATGACCGCCACAGGGACGGCGTCGGGGTCCCTGGCACCGAGCCCATCCGCGTCGATGATCACGGCTCCGGCTGAAGCCGGCCCCGGGTTCCCGCGTGCGGCCCCGTCGGCCCGGATGAGCACCCGACGAAGGCGAGCGCTGGCGCCCGACGTCGCGCCTTCCGGACCTCGTCCTGCGCCCGACGGCTGGCTCAGATGCGGCGCTCCACGATGGCGCCCGAGACCTCCAGGATGGCGCGAGTGATGTCGATGCCGCGCGGGCAGGCCTCGGTGCAGTTGAAGATCGTCCGGCAGCGCCACACGCCGTCCTTGTCGGCCAGGATCTCTAGGCGCTCGTCGGAGCCTTCGTCCCGAGTATCGAAGATGAAGCGGTGTGCGTTGACGATGGCCGCGGGACCCACGTACGAGTCCTTGGCCCAGAAGGAGGGGCAGGAGCTGGTGCAGGCGGCGCACATGATGCACTTCGTGGTGTCGTCGTAGCGCGCCCGGTCCGCCGGAGACTGGAGCCGCTCCCGGGCAGGCATCTGGCGCTCATCGATCTGGAAGGGCAGCACAGAGCGGTACTTGGCGAAGAAGTCGTCCATGTCGACCACCAGGTCCTTGATCACCCCGAAGCCCGGCAGCGGAGCCACGGAGATCTTCTTGCCCAGTTGGTCGATGCGGATCTTGCAGGCCAGGCGGTTGCGCCCGTTGATGAGCATCGCGTCCGAGCCACACACCCCGTGCGCGCACGAGCGCCGGAAGGTCAGCGTCCCGTCCTGCTCCCACTTGACCGTGTGCAGGAGGTCCAGCACTCGTTCCATGGGTCCCGACTCGACCGTGTAGGACTCCCAATGAGGCTTCTTGTCCCGTTCGGGGTCGTAGCGAAGGATGCGCAGATCGACCTGCATGTCGCTCCTGGCTCTAGTAGGTGCGGGGCTTGGGCTCGAAGCGCGTGATGGTCACGGGCTTGTAGCGGATCTCCGGGTCGCCGTCGGTCTTGTAGACGAGGGAGTGCTTCAGCCACTCGCCATCGTCACGTTCGGGGTAATCCTCACGATAATGGCCGCCGCGACTTTCGGTTCGGGCAAGAGCCGCCGCAACGGTGGCCTCCGCACAGTCGATGAGGTAGCCCAGCTCGCGCGCCTCCAGGAGGTCCGTGTTGTAGACACGTCCACGATCCGAGATGGCGGCTCCGCGGTAGCGCTGGCGCAGGGCGCGGATCTCGCCGGTGAGCTCGCTCAGGCCCTCTGCGCTGCGAAACACGCCGCATCGTTCCATCATCGCGTCCGCCAGCTGGGCACGGATGTGGGCGACGTTCTCGCCGTGCGCGCGCGTCCGCAGTGCCTCCAGCTCCTCGCGCACCGGCTCAGAGGCATCGAGTGCGACGTCGGGCAGGCCTCCGCCCGCCACATCCTTGGCCATCGACAGCCCCGCTCGTCGCCCGAAGACGAGGATGTCGATGAGTGAGTTGGTGCCCAGGCGGTTGGCGCCGTGGACGCTGACGCAGGCGCATTCCCCCGCGGCATAGAGGCCCGGCAGGATCGTGTTCCGCTCGTCGACCACGACACGCGCCTCGATGTCGGTGGGCACGCCGCCCATGGCGTAATGGGCGGTCGGGGTGATGGGCACCGGCTGGGTGATCGGCTCGATGCCCTGGTAGAC